>NZ_QUOK01000002.1:300000-560185 GCF_003390325.1 Rhodohalobacter sp. SW132
ATCTGGCGGGTTTGAACAGCGTCCCCGGTTGTGAGGCGATAAACATAAACACCGCTGGAGAGACCAGAGGCATCGAATGTAGCCTGGTGGTGGCCTGACTGAACCGTTCCATCCACTAAAACGGCTACGCGTCGGCCGAGCATGTCAAATACTTCAAGGCGCACATCACTTTGAACCGGAAGCTGGTATCCGATTACCGTCACCGGGTTAAACGGGTTGGGGTAGTTTTGGTCGAGCTGCAATTCCCGGGGCAGTTCCGTTTTCGGTTCGATGTCGGTCGATGTTTCGCCATCCACCTGGATCGACGTTACCGCCATTTTGGAGCGCTGACCGCTCTCTTCATCCAGTCGTTCACCGGTGAAGAAGTAGCGCCAGAGAAGCTGTACGTACGCTTTGTTTTCAGCCTCTTGCGGCAGTGTCACCGGCCCGATCCACTCGCTGTGGCCCTCTTCTTCGTTTCGCTGATACTCCACCGGTTCACCGTTCTCATCCATCAGATCTTCAAATTCTCCATCATTGCCGATTCGGTACTGCAGCCGCAGGTTGTACACTCTTGAGTTGGGGCGAATGGTGCTGCCCTGCCAGTGTACAGAGATGTTTTTCATCTCCCGGGTGTCAAGCGCCAGGATTGCACCGCCGAGAGTAGTGCCGGGATACCCGGGATTACCATCCTCGTTTCCGGTGTTGATAAACGAAAATCCGTCTTGACCCAGCCCGTTGATCCGGGTGCGTGAATCCAGATCGTACACGCCATCAGTAAAACCGGCAACCTGTGCTGTCAGCTCCGGATCGCGCTCATCCATATAGACAAACGCCATATTATTTGGATAACTTCCCGATTCGGCATCGGCAGGCCACTCATCAAATTGATAGGAGCTGTCGCTCAGCCGATGTGCAAGAGGGAAGAGGTTGGCGTTGGGATCTTCCTCAAACACGGCGGTTACCGACAGGGGAGATGTGAGATTATGACTGAATTCCGGCAGGTGAGATTCGGCGTCGATCCCTTCCCAGTGGGAGAACCGATAGCCGGGGAGGGGCTCGGCTTTCAGCGTGACGGGAATCCCCTCAAAATAGGTTCCGGTCCAGGGATACGGCTCCGGGCCGATTCCCGGCGTCTCCCCGCTGATGGCAATTGTGTTTACGTGGACAAATCCTTCAGCGGGATCGGAGACATTCACGGTGATGTCATGTTCGTCTTCAATATCAAAATAGTTTCGAAGATGCTGACGAGAGTAATCCGGGCGCTGTTCTGCAAAGGGGATAAGCTGGTCGGAAATTCTGTTCTCCCAGTTGTTTATGGTACCCAATGGTCTGTTCCATCGCTGAATGTGTTCAGCTATTTCAGGACGTATCCCTGCAGCCATATTCTCAATAATATCTACGGTTCGTTCTGACAGAAATGCGCTGTTTAGCTGATCCAGAAATCGGTTGATAAAGCCATTCTGGAACGACTCGCTTTCCATCAGACCACTGAAAAGTTCAGTAGACCACCCGGGATTACCGTGTGCATGGGATATTTCACCAAGTGCATGACGCAGCGTATTGTGATTCGGACCCTGTCCATAAAGATAGAATCCAAAATCCAGATCAAATGTAAGCCAGCGCCAGCGCCCATCATGCTGAGGGGGCGCATCGGGTTCATAGGAATCGGTTCGGTAACGCCAGAAATCGATATTGTTTCCGGGCCAGTCGGTGTTCCCGACAAAAATCTGAGCGACCTGGTAATCGATATAGTTCTCCATATCGATCCGGGTAAGCGCATAGTTATAATGATTTTCATCCGACATCGAATTGTCACGGATATAGGAGAGCGTTTCATTGTAGTGCTGATTATCACCCTCCTTTACCACAGCATTCCCTTCCAGAATATCTACACGATCCGGGTCAACTCCATGTACACGAGCAAGATAGTGCCGGTCGTATCGCTCGCGCATGTTATGAATTCCCCAATATTCTCCGTTTAGAAAAATGATATAGGGCTGATAGGCCTGGGTGTCAAATTTCATATGGCCTACAATCTCCTGCATCATGGCATCCCGAAACATCGTTTCCGGCCAGTCATTTCCGGAATTCCGGAGCATCAGGCGATTGTATTCGCTATAAGGTTCGTTCGGAAAAACCGGATAGTAGAATCTATTGTCGCCATACTGATTTCTGGCGTACAGTCTCAGTGATTTCATTGGCTCAGCCCGGCTCCATCCTCCATGAATACGTATCCCCATATCCTGCCGGTGAACTCTTTCTCCCGTATGCTCGTCAAAGATCTCCATAGATGCGGGAGATTCCCATTCAATTCCCCGCTGGTGATAATTGGCATTGGCACCACCATCGGCCTGCCAGGGATTGGTATCATTATATATCTTGCCGGGTACATACATTCCACGTTCATAATCGAACAAATTTGCCTCATTGATTCCAAATGAGAGTACGGGCAGGGAATATCTGCCGGCAGGATCGCCTGTAATAAAATAACTGTTTGATTCCGGGGCAGCCGGGGCAAACCCATCTTTTACACCAATAGCCCTTATTACAGTGCCTTTGAATATAGGATCAGAGGGAAAATAATATGGCGTAGTGCTCTGTTCGAATGCCGATTGCAGGCGGCTCAAATCATTCGGCTCATCGGTTCTGTCATCAATGGTGAGGGTTGAGCCGGGTTCATATATCAGGGTTTCGTAACTGCGCTCCTGAAGGTCGCCGGAGGGCCGGTAACGATCCATGTACGGATACGTTTGTCCGCCTACGTTATCGGGTTCCGGCTCCGATCCGTCCAGTGTATAGTAGATGGTCACATCCGGATCGGGATGGGTTAGGGTAAGTTCAAATGATGAGTTATAAAAACCGCCGGTTTGTGAAAATTCAACCGGATCGAGAATATCCTGGTAGCCGCCTTCTCCGTTGGGTTCGCCCGGGGTAGGATTGTTATAGAAATACCAGTTGCCGGTACCATCGGGGTAGCGGCCCAGGCTGATGTCGGTAGGGATTGCGATTGGTTCCAGTTCATCGATTCGATCGCCATCCGGCGTGGTCAGCAGAACCACTTCGCCCGATGCAGAAATACTGAAATTGGTGTGAAGCTCACTTGACGAATCATTGCGATCTTTACCGGATGCCCAAATCACCAGAAACTCTCCCGGCTGAATCGTAACATCAGGAAATTCCCATCGGAAGGGGCGGTCGTAGTCATCAGACAGGCCAAATCCTTCCAGGTTTAGCGGCTCATCCCCGGCATAATAAATTTCAATCCAGTCTTCATTATCACCATCCTCATCCGCAATGCCTGACCCGTTCGAGGCGACAATTTCATTCAGGTAGAGCTGCTGAGCGGTTATTTCTAATGGCAGAAGTGCCATCGTAAATACCAACATCAACAGGGGAATTGCAAAAATAGACGCTTTGATACGATAGTAATGATATTTCAAAATGGCCGGTTTGAGTGGAGAGAATTTTTCAGGGTTTGATCTTGTTTCAAAATCGTAGTTCTGGATGTCTGTTTAAAATGGATGAACAATAAGGAAATTCAAAATCAATTTGGTTACGTCACTCCAGAGCGGGCCATCTCCTCCATCGCCACGGAAACCGGGTGGGAGGGATGCATGGCATGGGGAAGCAGGATTGTTTCTGATGTATCACTACATCGATCATCAGAACAGCAACCCTGAAACAGCACTATGATCAGGCAAATTATCGGTAACCGCATCCACTTCAATGATGTACTTATTTTTAGCATATGTGAACTGCCGGTAATGCCTTTATTTGCCGATCATCAAAGAGGCTGGTCTCAAAGCAATTTTTATGATATTAGAATTATTTTAACTGATTCTTATAAGTTTATGTTATCCAATTTAATTTGCGCGCAAACTCTCCGGCGGACCCAGATACGTTTCTGGAATATCATCGGTTTTCACAACAATTTTTTGCAGCACTACGCCGGTATCCACAAGCCAGAATTTAAGCGTGTTTAACCCGGCCTCTGAAATTTCTATGGTAGTTTCTTTGATAATGGCGTTGTTCCTCGTCCATTCATACCACACATTGGTATCAAAGCCGCCGCCCTCAGGCATTTCATCGTGCATGTTTACCACAGTTGGCTCATCATCGTTAAAGGAAAGCGCATAGCGGATGCCATCCAGGTTCCGGAAGTTTTTGCTGTAATTTTTGGTCGGTGACAGATACACGCGTACGGTCACCTCTCCGGGATTGAAAATATGCATATCATATTCAAGACGAGGTGTATCCGGATTGCCGGGCTCCTGTACGTCGGCTATCACCGGCCAGGGTGACATTGCTGATTGGGTGCGACCAAGCTGCGGGATCTTTTTCCACTGAAGGTCGTCCTTTGTAATATTCCGGTCATAATTTCCGGCTTCCATCGATACATACCCATTGCTCTCAACAAAGCCCTGGATCTCATTGCGTGACGGAGTTTCAGGATTAAACACTTCTATTTTGATCTCAGCGGTATGTTCGTCCCACTCCGCATTGGGGCCGGTCACATAAATCGAAGCTTCTTGTTCGCCATGAGGAACGTTATCCCAGTCGATACTAACCCAGACTTTTTCCTGGGTATCAATAGATCCGGAAGCGCCCGAAAGTGTGACCCAGGGCTCATTCACTTCGATTTCGTAATCAAAAGGTTCACTTCCCTGGTTGAATATTTCAAAGTAGTATTCCTGCTGATTGAATTTATCAAACACCGGAAGTTTTGGCTCATCGGCTGCAGTGGGACCGGGATAGGAAAACGGACCGGGCCACGGTACCAGCGAGTTTTCTGCTGATACGGCCATCACACCACGGTCATACGGTGTATGGATGATATCCACATAGGGCATGCGGTCGGCATACGGCTGAGCCCAGGATGTATAGCCGATGTAGGTTTGATCCGCCTGGTGCTTCCATTTTCCGTCAGCAACACTATGATATCGTCCCCTGATTTCATCGGCCTGGTTGAAAAGCTCTCGTACGCGTTCGGCAACATCGTTGGTTGTATTGCGCACCTGCCGGGCGTAGGCACGGTTTTTTGCTGTTTCCATATACATTTCATGCAGGCTTGAGGCTGCTTCTACTTTGTATTCAACCAGTTGATAGAAGGCGTCGTAGTACTTCTCAGACAGTCCGCTTTTAACTGTTTCGGTAATTTCACGCAATTCTTCCCACTCTTCCAATACCCGTTCTGCTTCCCGGAAGTTCTGCAGGCTGTAGGTATCTTCGTCCAGCAATTCCGGTTTGCGGCGGGAGTTAATTCGGGTGTACTCCGTGAGTATGTGGCCAATCTCTTCGGCATACTGTGGACCGAAATTTTGCCGGGCCCAGTTTACCGGATACGCATCCATATCATCGTGCGTGAACTCATCGGCATTCCATGCAAAATCCAGGAAAAAGGAGATCGGAAATTCGTGCGGTTTGATATCACCCACATTTACCAGCCACAACTCATCTACACCGTGCTGATAGGTCAGATTCATCTGTTCCCAAATCCGGGCAATTTGGGTTGTGTTGAGAGTTTTATAGGTTCGCGGGCCGCCGACATAGTCAAAATGGTAATACAGTCCCCATCCGCCTTCACGTTCGTGGGCGGTTTCCGGATCGGGTAACAACCGGATGTTCCCCCAATTGTCGTTGGCCAGCAGGATCATCACGTCATCCGGCACAGTCATGCCCATTTCATAATATTCCTGTACTTCTTTATAGAGCGCCCAATATTGCGTGATTTTTGAGGTGTCCTGTGCATGTTCACGGATAATTTCACGCTGATCGGCAATGATTTGCTCCATCAGTTCAATGTTGCGGTCGTCACTCAGAGGCATGTCACCGTCGCCGCGCATCCCCAGCGTTACCGTGGTTTCGTAATCGTGAATTCGCTCGATACCCTCGGTCCAGAATTCACGCAGCCGCTCCTCGTTTTGGGAGTAGTCCCATGGGCCTTCACCATAGCGGCTCCACTCGATGTGTGAACGCATCAGGGGCTCGTGGTGGGAGTAACCGATCACCACTCCATATTCATCTGCAAGCTTGGGATTCATCGGGTCATCGTCATGAAACGCTTTCCCCCACATGGCCGGCCAGAGGTAATTCCCTTTTTGCCTGAGGATCAGCTCAAATACGTGCTCATAAAACTCATGATTAAATCCTCCATAGCGGGTGGTAACCCATCCCAGCAGTCCCGGGTTTTCGTTGTTGATGAAAATCCCACGATATTTTACGGCCGGTTCGCCGAGAGAGTGGGGTTCGGGAGAGATATAGAGATCGGATTGCTGAACAACCGGTACATCGGCCCACCAGTACCATGGGGAGACCCCGATCTTTTCTGAGAGTTCATAAATTCCGTAGATTGTGCCTCGTTTATCACTTCCGGCAATCACAAGGGCTTCCTCTGTGCCGGGAAACGGATCTTCCACAACAGTAATCACAAACGTTTCCCATTTACCGTCAACATCAGAGACATCCAGTTTACCCTCCTCAATCAGCCGGTCAATTTCAGGGTTTTGGCCGATTGTACCCGCAATCACGATCCGGTCGGCATCCGGATTTGTGTCAGTATAGAGACCTGGTTCCGAATTTGTAACACGCTCAATATCCGACTGAAGATCACGAAAGGCCCGAATCACGCCGGAATCATCATTCTCGTGAATATAAAGCGGTACAGGTGTGCCATTTGAAGCGAGAGGAAAATGACCCTCCACTGATGAAAAGGAGACAAGTCCACTATCATCGGTGTGTAAGACAGTCTCAGTTTGATCGCTCATATACCCATCATGCTGATCGCCGGTATACTCTTCCCGATCAGAGCACCCGATCAAAATCAGGGGAAGGATCAGTAAAAAAAGGAGTGGTTTGATTAAATCAGAAAATGGGTTGGGTGACGAAGCTGTGTGAGGCAATAGAGGTATGTCTCGTTTCATCGGTAGGGGTTTCAAAATTTTGCGTTGTGATTGTGAATCTATATCACCAAAAGATAGCTGCAAGCGGCTGAAAACGCGGGGTTTATTAAAAAGCGCTTACAGTCATTACGTGGTGTTGAGGTGATTTCTATATAAAAATTGCACGCTGAATTCATTAGAATGAGAGCAACAATTGCCTCAATCTTTTTATGAATGGTTGGAACGATCCATGAAATAAAATGAATTTCGGTTTTAAACGAAAGAAAAGAGATGTAATAATTTGCGCAAATTAGAGCAAATTAAAACAAGAATTAGTGAGATTTTAGAAGGTTGGCATCTAAACAATGCTGAAGTGCACGAGCGTCAGTCAGTTGCTCTAAAGGTTTGAAATATGTTGATGTAACCGGCTGCCTCCGGGGTTGAAAACTTTTTGCTTTGCCATGCTTAAGGGGAGCCTGATGGCGAACACCTGATGGAGGCTTGGTTCCAAATCGGTTACTCTTCTTCCCAGTCTCCCCAGAACAGATCAAACTCAACAGGATAGCGGAGATACTCGCGCGGTACTTTCACGATATATGAAGCAGCAGTCGGTACCAAGCAAGCTGCTTCCCGGATTTCAACTCTGTAAACCAATGTTCCATCTTGCAGGAAAAGACCTTGTCCGTATAGCAGAAGGCACTGGTGGTGACCTTTTGTCCCCGCAAGGAGAAACGAATCGTTGAAATCTACCTGGGTATCTTCATTGCAGATGATGTACGTTTGAAATTCATCCTTACTGGTGATAATCAATTCAGCTTCACCGGCTGAGGTCTCTATATTGGAATAGTTCAGCCTGCATCGCGTAATACTTGTGGACTCTTCGTCTTCATACGGCATTGGACTTCCTCTCAGAATCTCAAACGGCACAGGTTCCGCTTCAGAAAGTTCCTCAATATCGAAAACGGAAGAACAGGAGAGGGGGATAAGGATGAGAAACAGGATGATGAATATTCGAGTTCTTCTATACTGTCGATCAAAGAAGAATATGCAACGGCTCATTTTCCTGGCTTTTATTTGATTCTTTACGATGGCAGGGGAATAGGAGATATCGTAAACAGGTGAAATCCGGGCTGTTTTAAATCTGCAATGGAACGGGTGCTGCTTCCATCATAATTCATGATTTTTAAACTTTTTTCTTCTTCAGATATGTAAACAATCCGGTTTGACCGGGAATCGGGGAGCCATCGCGGTGCCGTCACATCATCAGATAATTTGTGATATCCGGCTCCATCGGAACGGATGATCATGGGTGGGTACATGTGACTCTCTCCGGTAACCGCAGTCATAATCATCGATCCATCGGGCGACCAACCCCGAATCGAGATGATGTTTTCCGAATCGGGACTCAATTGCTGAGAGGTACCGTTTTCAAGATTTGTTTTCCAAAGTTTGTAGTCACTGATATATGCAATATCTGATCCATCGGGAGACCATACAAGGCCACGCGAGGAGACGTCATCTGCAATTTTTTCGGGGTTGGAACCATCTCTGTTCATTACAAATAGCTCATTCTCATTGCGTCTTAAGGCAATTTTGTCTCCGTTTGGAGACACGACCGGAGTTCTTCCCAAAAACCCTTTTTGAAATGATTCAGAATGGATATGATAGGTATACACCGTATCAAAACGGCTGAACAATAACTCCTCTTGTGATAACCAGCCAAACCCATAAGCCGGAAAATTGGGAATATCGATCTCTCTTACATCAGACCCGTCAGGTTTTAAGGTGAAGTAATCGACGTTATATATGTCAGTAAGCAATCGGCCTGCATCCGGTGACCATTCAAGGTTATAGGGAGTGCCTCTCAGTTTATAAATTTCGGTAAGCTCACTTCCATCCAGGTTTACGGTGTTCAGGCTTAATCCGTCCGCAAAAGCAATCTTGTATTGTTCCAGTTCCCCGGGATCAACCGTCTTGCTGCAGCCAGTAAAAAGTAAAAAAATCAGTATCGTAAGGATGGTTGATTGTTTCTCCATGATCGGTTTGTTTTAGGCAGGATGGGTAGAAACCTCGTCAGGACCGTCTCCTGCATTATGATTCGGGTTGTCTAAACTCTGTAAGAATAGAAAGCATTCATTTCCCTGATTTCTGTTATATATACAAAAAATTTAGGTTTAGATGAGTTGAAATGCAATTGAATGGTGCCTGACTTTGACATCTGCACTTTTTAACAGCCATCACCATTCATGAGTGTCTTCTGACACTGTCATCGCAGGTATCATTGTCATTATTCAAAATTTTCAAGTACATTATTTGCTCATTGGTTGAACAAAGTTTGCCTTAAATGGTTGAGGTTTGCTCAAGAACTGCTTGTTGGATTACTGACTTGCTGCAAACCTATACCAATCATTCATCCAACTGAATAATCGGCGGTGCGTGTATTTGGATGTTTGATCATATAGTAGAAATTAGCATCTAATTCAATTCCCGAACACAGAATAACATTAACAAACAGTGAGTGAAAAGATGAGTCAAATCAGAAAAGCGCTTTTGTTCATTTTTATTTTATGCATGCAAATGCATTTTTTTAATAATAATGCAGATGCTCAACAGAATCGTGTTGTCATTAACGCGGACCAGGAACTGAGTGAGATCAGCAAACACATCTACGGTCAGTTTGCCGAACATCTTGGCCGGGGGATTTATGGCGGCATCTGGGTGGGTGAGGATTCCGATATCCCGAATACGGAAGGGTACCGGAATGATGTCCTGCAGGCACTTCGGGACCTCGAAGTTCCCAATGTTCGCTGGCCCGGCGGCTGTTTTGCGGATGAATACCACTGGAAAGATGGTATCGGTCCCGCAGATGAGCGCCCGGTGCGGATCAACACCCACTGGGGAATGGTGGAAGAGGATAACAGTTTTGGCACACACGAATTTCTTCGATTGATGGAGCTGATTGATGCCGAACCGGTTATAGCGATGAATGTAGGAAGCGGAACGCCGAGGGAGATGGCCCGATGGCTGGAATACCTGAATTACGATGGTGAGAGCACGCTTGCGAACATGAGGCGTGAAAACGGCCGCGATGAACCCTGGGGTGTGAAATACATCGGCGTGGGTAATGAAAGCTGGGGCTGCGGCGGTAACATGACTGTAGAATTCTATGCCGATCTGTATCGCCAGTATGCAACCTTTACGAAGGAATTCAGCGGGCACGAACTGTTTCGCGTTGCCAGCGGCCGGTACGACACCGAATATGATTGGACCGAACATATGATGCAGGAAGCCGGCGATATGATGGAAGGTGTTTCACTTCATTATTATGTGATTCCCACTGCAGACTGGGACGCCAAAGGCCCTTCGATCGATTTTGATGAAGATCTTTATTTTGCAGGAATTCAGCGCTCGCTGTTGATGGATGAATATGTTCAGGGTCACTCTAACCGAATGGACAAATTTGACCCTGAAAAAAATGTAGCCATGGTTGTAGATGAATGGGGGATCTGGACCGACCCATACCCCGGAACAAACCCGGGATTCCTGGAGCAGCAAAACTCCCTTCGTGATGCGCTCATCGCCTCCATTACGCTCGATATCCTCAACAAACACAGTGATCGCGTGCGAATGGCGAACATTGCCCAGATGATAAACGTGCTTCAGGCGATGATCCTGACTGACGGGGACAAGATGGTTAAAACACCGACCTATCACGTGTTTGATCTCTACCGGATTCACCATGACACTCAGCTGTTACATACACACATGATGGAGATCAATGAATACTCGTATGAAGATGAGAGCATCCCCGTACTGAGCATGACCCCCTCAAAAAACAGCGACGGACAGATCGGAATAACGATTACAAATAAAAGTCCGAATACTCCACAGAGCGTTGAAATTGAGATTCGGGGCCAGCAAATCGGTAATCTTTCTGAGGGCCGCATTCTGGCCGCAGAACATTTTGCGGATATAAATACATTTGAAGACCCGGACCGGCTGACAATTGAAGAATTCACAAATTACAGCCTGAACGGTAACACAATAACCCTCGAGCTGCCGCCGATGTCTGTGGCGGCTTTGCGGGTTGAATAACAGTACGACCTGTCAGGTTTTTCGCAAACCTGACAGGTCTTTTATTATAAGTTTCAACAAAAACGTCTCTTTGATAAAACCACATATAGATTATAATTACATATGATACGATTCTTACTGGCACTTCTTTTGATTACCTTTTTTCCTGTCCTTCTCTTTTCACAAACTCCGCAAATACTGGATGAAGATCTCACAATTCAGGCAATAACAGAGGTTCCATTTGAGGCCGTTAAACTGTCCTATAATCATCAGGATGAAACACTTTATCTGCTCACACAACCTGGAGATATTTATAGTGTAGATATTGAAAACGGACAGCTCACCGAAGTGCAAAACAGTTCCGATCACGGGCTTGAAGATGTGCAGGGGTTTGATATTTCCTATGACGGACGATTTTTTATCGTAGGGAATATCCGTAACAACTCTGATTTTACGAATATTGGAGTCATTAAGCGGGCAGAGGTTGTCAACGGAGCCTGGGAGTGGAGTACGGTGGCGGAATCGGAGCCGTATCCACTCAGCAACACCTTTTTTGATCATGTGATGAATGGGGTGGTAGTGAGTCCGGACGGGCAGATGCTCTATGTGAACAGCGGCTCGCGAACCGATCACGGGGAAGTTCATTCAGTTGATGGGCGCTATCCCGGTTTGAGAGAAGCACCGCTGACAGCCATCATTCTGCAATTACCCGCAGATGGTGAGGATATAATTCTGGAAAATGACAGGGATATTCTCAGGGATAATGGTTACCTGTATGCAGAAGGCACACGGAACAGTTTTAGCCTGGCATTTAACACCGATGGAAAGCTATTTGCAGCCGACAACGCTGGTGAGCGCGATGATCCAGAGGAGCTGAACTGGCTGCGTGAAGGCCATCACTACGGTTTTCCCTGGGTGATGGGCGGCAATCAAAACCCTATGCAATTCGAAGGGTATGTACCTGAAGAAGATCTGCTGCTGCCGACTGAGACCGGTTCATACCACTACTTTTATGATGATCCCGACTTTCCCGCACCGCCGGAGGGGGTAGAATTTACTGCAGCAATACCTAATTTTGGTCCGGATGCAGTGAACTACCGCGATCCTGAAACCGGGGAGATACTCCGTGCGTTCGACGAGGATACAACAATCACCTCTTTTACAGGCCACAAATCAGTTCTGGGACTGGTATTTGATACCACTTCCACTCTTCAGGGAAACTACAAAGGTGACGCATTTGCACTCGGTTTTACAGGACATAATATTGATGCCTATTTACTGAGTCATATGGATGAAATCGGGGAAGATTTACTGCATTTGCAACTCACAGAAACCGATGGAGAAGCCGGCTATACTTTGACATCCACACGGATTGCTCAGGGGTTTACCAGCCCGGTGGATGCTGAACTGATCGACAACAAACTGTATGTTGTAGAGCACAAAAATCCGCATTGGTTAAACCCAAATGCTACGACCCGAATTTGGGAGATCACCTTTCCTGGCCTTGGAACTTCCGTGGACGACCCTGTAGCTGAAATAGCAACTGATTACAAGCTGAATCAAAACTATCCGAACCCGTTTAATCCGTCTACAACCATCAGCTACAACCTTCCTGAAAACAGCATGGTTCGTCTTGAAGTTTTCGATATGGCAGGTCGCCGGGTAGCCGAGCTTGTAAATGGCCGGCAATCTGCAGGCTCACACCAGGCCGAATTTGATGCATCTAAACTCTCGAGCGGCGTATACCATTATCGCCTGAGAGCAGGTGAGATGATGCTCTCACGCCAAATGGTACTGGTAAAGTAGGTTGCCGGATTGATCAAGCATGAAAGTGAACTCCTGGCAGAGATAGGATGGATAGAAAATCACTATTCTTATCTTATTTTGCCGGGATTCATGTAAAATGAACATCAGCATATGATCAATACAGAACTAAGAATAAACCGTGAATAGGGCAATTCAATACAGCTAAACCGGTCTTTTAGGTTTTTTTTCAATCATTACGAAATTGATTACATTAGTCGTAATTTGAATTCAGGTACATAGCAGCACAAAAAACGATACATTACCAGTTGATTCTAATAGGTATAAGTAAACAATTTTGTGTATTGTAAGCGTATCCAACGGAACTTAATGGAATACTATATGTAAAAAGGGATACAGAACAGAGGCTTTCTGGAAGTCGCATCAATATGTGATA
This sequence comes from Rhodohalobacter sp. SW132, assembly GCF_003390325.1. Taxonomy (NCBI): domain Bacteria; kingdom Pseudomonadati; phylum Balneolota; class Balneolia; order Balneolales; family Balneolaceae; genus Rhodohalobacter; species Rhodohalobacter sp. SW132. The sequence goes on from NZ_QUOK01000002.1 coordinate 313,135, forward strand.
GATTTTTTTCATCGAATGAAGTTAATTTGATGTGAAAGATTTAAATGCGATGTAAGATGTGCTCAATGTTTGATCTTAAGTCAATGAATGCAGAGGTCAGGCAATTTGTTTATAGAGTAGTATTCGTAGAACTTAACCGTTAGAATTATGCGACTGAATAAATCAAAAAATATCCCAGACAATTACGATCAGATGAAAGATCGTGAACTCGTGCATCTTTATCGCAAGAAAAACGATCAGCTTGCGTTTAAAGAATTAATGAACCGCCATCAGGCGAAAGTGTACTCCTACATTTTCAGCATGGTTCATAACCGGGAGATTACCAACGATATTTTCCAGGAAACGTTTACCAAGGTTATCACCAAGATGGATGATACCTATAACGAACAAGGAAAATGGATTGCCTGGGTGATGCGAATTGCACATAATGCAACAATTGATCACATTCGAAAACAAAAACGATTTGTTGACGTTAGTGGATCATACGATGATGATTCGAAAACAGATTTCTATGAGCGGCTGCCGGACGAAGGTGCCAGAGGCCAGGATGAGAAACTTGAACTTGATGAATCAACATCTGAATTGTTGAAACATATTGGCAATTTGCCTGAAGAGCAGCGCACCGTTGTAATGCTGAGGCATTATTACGAGATGCCTTTTAAAGAAATTGCTGAACTAACGGATGTTTCCATCAATACTGCACTTGGACGAATGCGCTATGCATTAATCAATCTAAGGAAAATGTTTGATGAGGAGCATGAGAAAGAAGCGAATAGTGTATGAGCAGAAGAGATACGAAAAGCATTAAGTATATACTTAATGAACTGGATCCGGCTGAAAAAGTTGAGTTCGAACGCGAACTCAATGCAAATCCGGATCTTATTATTGAAGTAGAATCCATCAGGCGGATGCAAAACAAAATAGAGGATCTGCCTGAAATTTCACCGCCAGCTGAATTATCTGATTCTATCATAAAATTGGCAGCTGAACACTCCGCTAAACAATCAAAAAGTAATTTTCGATTGTATCTATCAGCGGCTGTACTACTATTTGGCCTAACAACCGGGTCACTATTAATGGATAACCCATTCAGTTCTGATGAAGCCCAGTCTCAGGCATCGATGCAGTTGAATCAATCTGTTATAGAATCTGAGCCACAACAAATTGCACCCAATCACACTGCACACTCTCCATGGGTAGACCGAAATGATGTTCTGCGATTGGGTGTATTGGATAACGGATTGAATCAATCCAGGTTATCTGATATGAATGAAAGTCTAAACAGACTCAGACCAGCTGAAAATACATTTCAGCGTGAATCTGTTACCCGATCACTTCAATTAACGGGCAGTAGCCCTCGTCGATAAACATTCTGAAACGCTCTGTAGAGGGCTAAAACTCCACTTTTTAAAAGATATTCACATTTTGATGTGAATAACTTCTTTTGGTTAGGGGACAGACGAGGGTTATATTCTACTGTAATTAATCGAAATATTGCCTCTTATTCTGAATGGGAAAAGTAATTTCTATCGCAAATCAAAAAGGTGGTGTGGGAAAAACCACAACTGCCATTAATCTTGCGGCAAGTCTTGCCGCTATTGAACATCCGACACTTCTTGTAGATATCGATCCTCAAAGCAATTCCACCAGTGGACTTGGCATTGAGTCTGCAAACGTAACAAATTCCATTTATGAAGTGATGGTGGGTGGAGTTCGTATGGGTGATGCCGTGCGTGAAACCGAGCTGGATTACCTCGATTTGGTTCCTTCTCATATCAATTTGGTAGGGGCGGAAATTGAGATGGTAGACCGCAGCGAACGGGAAAGGATTCTGTATAAGGCAGTAGAAGATGTAAAAGATTCATACGATTTCATTATTATCGACTGTCCGCCTTCACTTGGACTGCTAACGATTAATGCATTAACCTCTTCTGATTCTGTACTGATTCCGGTACAGTGTGAATATTTTGCACTTGAAGGTCTTGGTCAGCTGTTGAATACCATTAAAATTGTGCGTCAGCATCTCAATCCAGACCTGGACATTGAGGGTGTTTTGCTAACTATGTACGATACCCGGACAAGATTATCAAACCAGGTTGCTGATGAAGTTAAACGTTATTTTGACGAAAAGGTTTTCTCGTCGGTCATTACAAGAAATGTGCGGTTGGCAGAAGCACCCAGTTTTGGAAAGCCGGCAATATTATATGATGCAACAAGTACCGGGTCGAAAAATTATCTCTCCCTTGCCAGGGAAATCATTCAGAAAAATAAAAAAATGTTTAAAGACAGCCCCGTAGTTGCGGGGTAAGGAGTTCAGTCCATGACAAAAAAAGTACTCGGCAGAGGTTTAGGCGCTTTTTTTCCTGAATATGATAAAGAAGAGGGAGAAGATGAAAAAGGAGAACGCAGGCAGAAAACAAAAACTGCTGTTCCCATTGAACCGGCAGAAAAGGTAAATGTGGTGCTTGATATCCCGGTTGATCACATCCGGGCAAATCCGCATCAGCCACGAACAGATTTTAAAGAGGAAGCCCTTGAAGAGCTCGCCGATTCGATCAAAAAACATGGTCTGATTCAACCTATTACGGTTCGATATCTCGGTGAAAAACGCTTTGAACTGATTAGTGGTGAACGTCGTTTGCGGGCCTCTAAACTGGCAGGTTTATCGGAAATTCCATCCTATATCCGGGAGGTGAATGATGAACAGATGATCGCTTTTGCGCTGATTGAAAATATACAGCGTGAACAGCTAAACCCTCTCGAAATCGCTATGGGATATCAGCGGCTGATGGAAGAGTGCAGCTATACGCAAGGTGAAGTTGCCGAACGTGTAGGTAAGAACCGTACTACGGTGACCAATATGTTGCGGCTTCTGCAATTGCCTGACTTTATTCAGGCTGCCCTGCGGGACGAAAAAATTTCTACCGGTCACGCACGTTCTCTTATTAATCTTGATAAAGAAAAAGACCAGCGGGATATCCTGAAGAAAATACTGTCAAAAAACCTTTCGGTTCGGCAGACGGAGGATCTTGTACGGTCTCTTGATAAAAAGAACGAACAGAAAAAAACGTCACCTGCAACTAAAGCCCGGTCACCTTTTGTTGAATCGATCGAAAAACGCCTGAGAAACAATCTCAGTACGAAAGTGAATATAAAACAGAAGGCAAAAGGCGGCGAAATACGTATCGAATATTACTCGAATGATGATCTTGAACGTCTGCTTCAAATTCTCGATGAAGATCGGTAGCGGTTTTTTTCTTCTTCTTATCTGTTCCAATGCTGTAATGGGGCAGCAGACTTTCATTCAAAAGGATTATACGCTTTTTGAATACAGGGTTTCAGAAAAATTAAGTCCGGCTGATACTGCTCAGCCGGAACGTGAGGAGTACCCTGATCCTACATCAGTGCTATATAAATCATTAATGGTACCTGGCTGGGGGCAACTTGTAAACCGGCAGGCGTGGAAAATTCCTATTGTTTACGGGATTTTTGCCGGAATCGGATATTATACGTATACGATTCACACCGATTACAGGGATTATAAAGCAGCATATTATAATGCTCAGCGAGGTGCTGATACCGACTTCAGGTTTGGCCCCACTCCAGATTACTTGCAGGGAGTGAGTAACAACCAGCTTTTACAAAACAGAAATGATCTTCGAAACCGACGCGATCTAATGTTTCTTGTAATGTTCTTAGCTTACGGTTTGAATGCACTCGATGCCTATGTGTTCGCACATATGCGTAGTTTTGACGTATCAGATGACCTTTCTGCAACCACAACGATAAGTCCGGATTTTCTGGCAGATCGAGCACCCGGTTTAAAATTATCCATACAACTTAATAGAAAATAATAATGTCAGCACCTGAACATTTTTCCAAAGAGAATATGCCGCCTGATCATTTTGAAAAGAAAGGAAGTGATGACCTTTGGAGTGTTTTCAAAATAATGGGAGAATTTGTTGATGGATATGATAAAATGATGGAAGTGGGTCCGTGTATTTCCATTTTTGGCTCAGCAAGACTCAAAGATGACAATAACTACTACTTAAAAGCAATGAAAGCCGCAGAACTAATTGCTGAAAATGGCTTTGGTGTAATTACCGGCGGCGGCCCCGGAATCATGGAAGCCGGGAACAGAGGAGCTAAAAATGCTGGCGGGAAATCTGTTGGACTTGGCATCGATTTGCAGCATGAACAAGGTATCAATGAGTATGTTCATGCGAAATATGAGATTAATTTTAAATATTTCTTTGTCCGGAAGGTAATGTTTGTTAAATATGCCCAGGGGTTTATTGTATTTCCGGGCGGATTTGGCACGCTTGATGAACTGTTTGAAACACTGACACTCATCCAAACAAACAAAATTGAAAAAATTCCAATTGTTTTAGTTGGCACTGAATACTGGGAAGGGTTAGGCGACTGGATAGAAAACCGGCTTGTTCATGACGGTTACATTTCCAAAGAAGATACAGACCTTTTTATGATAACAGACAGCGAGGAAGAAGCCGTAAAACATGTCTGTGAATTCTATAAAATTAGGAAGCCAAGTCCAAACTTCTCATTCTAAGAAACTTTTTAGTACGACTATGGTTAATAATAATGGAATACTTACTGAACCATTGCTAAAATTTTAGTATGTTAATCCCGTTTTTACTACGAAATCACAATTAAACGACAACTATTATGAAATCTTACAGTCAAATTTTGTCCGCCCTGATTGCCCTGGCGTTAGTTATTGGGGTTGTTCAAACAGCCGATGCACAGGAAGATGCCAGAGCTGAAGCTGTTACCCTTTATAACGAGGCACAGGATTTAGCCGGAGCCAATCAGTTAGAAGATGCGATAGAAACGTATCGTGCAGCTCTTGACGTCGCAAATGACAATGAACTGGAAGATATTTCAGAACGGATTGTTCGGCAACTCCCAAGAGTTTATTACAGCCGTGCAACACGTGCTTTCCAGCAATACCAAAGCGAACGTACAATTGAAGCCGCTGACAGAGCTATTGAGCGATTTACAGAAGCCAGGGAAGCCGGAGAAGAGTTTAATGATGACCAGGTTGTACAGCAATCAACCCGTGCGCTGCCACAGCTTCACTACCTTAAATCAACGATTCAGTTTAGAAACGAAGATTTAGATGATGCCATGGCAAGTCTGGATGAAGCACTTGAACTTAATCCAAACTACGCTACTGCATACTATCAGCGCGCGATAGTTTATAAAAAGCAAAATCCGGAAGATATCGACCAAACACTTGCATACTACGACCGGGCGATTGAACTCGCAGAGCAAACTGGCGATGACCGAACACTGGGGAATGCACGTTCCAGTGCTGCTGAGGAATTAATTTACCGTGCTGTAAATCTAAAGGATGAAAGCCGGTATTCCAGAGCGATTGAGTTGTTGGAAAAAGTTGATAATTATGATTCCGACAACCCCAATGCTCATTATCGTCTTGCTGAAATCAGCAATACCCGCGGTAATTTCGAACGTGCGATAGAACATGCCAACCGGGCACTCGATCTTGAAACAGGCGGTGTAACCGACAGAGCGAAGATTTACTTTGAACTGGGAACAGCATATAAAGGTCTAAACCAGCAAAGTAACGCTTGCAGCGCATTTGAAAATGCAAACTATGGCGACTTCTCAGAACCTGCATCACACGAACTTCAGTTCGAGCTCGAGTGTGAAGGACACTCAGCCAGCGGGCGACGATAAATCTATCTATTTACAAAAAGCCGCATTTAACCAATGCGGCTTTTTTTTTGTCTTTTGATTTTTCTAAAGTTAGCATCTTCTCTATCTTCTTACGGATAAAATTAAACATCAAATCAATATTATGACTACTGCTCCAAAACTTGATACTCTGTGTGTAAACACAATCCGAACACTTTCAATGGATGCTGTTCAGGCCGCTAATTCCGGACACCCCGGAATGCCAATGGGAATGGCCGATGTCGCCTATGTATTGTGGACAAAATTTCTGAAGCATAATCCAAAAAACCCGAAATGGTTCGACCGCGACCGATTCGTCCTTTCCGCCGGACACGGTTCTATGCTGCTCTATTCGCTGCTTCATCTTACCGGTTATGAGGTATCATTAAAAGAGATCAAAAACTTCAGGCAGCTGGGCAGTATCACACCGGGGCACCCTGAGTATGGAATGACACCCGGCGTAGAAACCACAACAGGACCACTCGGTCAGGGATTTGGTACCGGAGTGGGAATGGCGATGGCGGAACGGTTTATGGCAAAAACATTCAACAAAGAGGATCATGAACTGATTGATCATTTCACCTACGCAATTGTGAGTGATGGTGATTTGATGGAAGGCATCTCACACGAAAGTGCATCCATGGCGGGCCATTTAAAACTGAACAAGCTGATTTACCTTTACGATTCCAATAAAATATCGATTGACGGCTCTACAGACCTGGCGTTTACTGATGACAGCAAGAAAAGATTCGAAGCTTACGGCTGGGATGTTCAGCAGATTGATGGCCACAATCATGAAGAGATTGAACAGGCAATAAAAAAGGCGCAAAAAACAGATACTCCATCACTGATTGAGTGTAAAACAACCATCGGTTTCGGAAGTCCAAATAAGGAAGGTACGGCTGGTTCTCATGGTTCACCTCTGGGAGACGATGAAATAAAACTCACGAAAGAAAGACTTGGCTGGCCATACGATGAACCTTTTTTCATTCCCGATGAAGCAAAAAACCAGATGCGCAAGGCTGTTGACAACGGAAAAGAATGGGAAGAAGAATGGAAATCATCTCTAAAGGAGTATGAGAATAAGTATCCGGCTGATGGGGTATTGTTCAAGAAATTTGTTAGCCGTGATATGCCCGAAGATTGGTCGGAAGTGATCCCTGAGTTTGAAGCGGACCCCAAAGGTTTGGCTACACGCAATGCTTCAAAAAAAGTGCTGGATCAGATGTCTGATCATATTTTTAACCTCGTTGGCGGCTCAGCGGATCTGACCGGGAGCACCAAAACCGATATGGATAACAAAGGCATTTACAGTGCCGAAGACTACAGCGGCAGAAACCTGCATTACGGTGTTCGGGAGCACGGCATGGCGGCCGCGCTGAACGGCCTTGCATTGCACGGCGGGATTATTCCTTTTGGAGCCACATTCCTGGTTTTTTCTGATTACAATAAACCATCAATCAGAATTGCGGCGCTCTCTCACATTCCATCGATCTTTGTATTTACTCACGATAGCATCGGACTGGGTGAAGATGGCCCGACTCACCAGCCAATTGAACATCTGGCGGCACTTCGCGCAACACCGAACGTGGCGGTATTCCGGCCGGCAGATGCAAATGAAACTTCATATAGCTGGAAAGCCGCTATTGAAAATACCGATGGACCTTCTGTCCTGGTACTAACCCGTCAAAATCTTCCAACAGTTGACAGAAATACGTACGGTAAGGCTTCAGGAACTGAAAAAGGCGCATATATTTTAAAAGAGGCTTCATCAGGAACTCCTGATCTTATTCTGATGGCCTCCGGTTCAGAAGTAGAAATCATCGTAAAGGCGGCTGAACAGCTTGAAGAAAAAGGCGTGGCAACACGTGTGGTAAGTATGCCGTGCTGGGAGCTTTTTGATAAGCAGGATGATGCCTACAAAAGCGAAGTCTTTCCTGCTGATGTAAAAGCACGGATATCAATCGAAGCGGCATCACCGATGGGCTGGCTCAAATATACCGGAAGCGAAGGTATCGTGATAGGGATTGACCGTTTCGGCGAGTCTGCCCCATACGAAGAAGTTTACGAGGAGCTTGGCCTGACGGCTGAGAAAGTGGTAGAAAACGGATTATCACTCACAAAATAGAATCTACTTCTGATTCATTACCGCCGCAGTTGCCGGATTCCGGTGAACTGCGGTGAATGTGATATCATCCAGATTCTTTTCATTTCCAATAAACGACTCTAAAGAGGATTGTACCTTTTTAGAGATCGTTTTGGAATGAAGAGATCCATAAATCGACATGATCCCATCTATACGTTCAAATCCGTACTCTTCTCCTTTTTCATTTCGCGCTTCTGAAAGTCCATCCGTGTAAAAAAGAATACTGTCCTGCGCTTCAAAGCGAAATTTCTTTTCAATCAGGTTATTTTTCAAAATTTTGGTAGATGTCATTCCCAACGCAAGCCCTTCGGTTCTGAGATCGAATGTCGTTTCATGTTTGTGGCTGTAAAGCACCGGTGGATTGTGGCCTGCCCGGGCAAATGTAAAGGAGTTGTCATCATTCGGGAAAAATGCGGCACATCCTGTAACAAAAGTTTTATCTGTTTTATTGGATTTTATGTAGTCGTTCAGTTCAAGCAGCAACTCTTTTGGTGATGGGTGATATTTGTTAATCAGAAGGTGTACGAGGGCCTGTATCCGAACCATATAAAGCGCAGCGCTCATTCCTTTACCAGACACATCGGCAATTAAAACATAGGTACCGGTTGGTGTTTTGACCACATCCACATAATCACCGCCCACTTCTCGTGCTGTAGCGGCAAATGAGTACACTTCAAGATCGTTGTTGGTAATGCCGGAAGGAGGGAGCAGACTCAACTGAATATCCCGGGCAAAATTAAGCTCTTGCTGCACATCAGACTTTTCGAGAAGTTCAATCAGAAGTATTGCAAGAACAGCAATAAAGGAGACCGGCATCAGCAGCGGTTTCAATCCGCTAAAAAAAGTGTAAACGCCAATCACTTCAAAAAGTGAGATGAGAAAATAGAGTAGAAAACCTACGAGAGCTACACCAAAAATAAGGCGGCGCACGGGGTTTAGCCGTTTGGTAAGCGCAGAAAGCAGTGTGAGTACTTTCTGCATGAACGGAATTTCTTCCGGCTTCACGGATGGATTATTTTCTTTTAAAGCATCATCATACAACTTTTTCAGGCGCTCAGAATCAGACTGAAACTCCTTACCGAGTTGATGAGAGTTCATCCCGCTAACATATTCCTTGTAGAAGGTTTTGGTATCGTATACCGATTTGGCTTCGTTTTTAAGTCCCATAGTTTTTATGATGAAACATTTTGATATATGAAAGCTTACGCATTGCCGGGGGAAAAGTTTTGTTTTTCATCATATCAGCAAAACCAGAAATTATTCACTGATTTTAATTATCTCACCGGTACGATATACGGTGCCTTTCATAAGTGCAATTAATTCCTCGTTCGAGTTTTTTACGTTCACTTCAAAAACTCCCGTTTTGTGTGTGATATGAATGACATCAGAGATTACGATAATTTTATCACCATTCGTGCTTTTCTTCAGGAAAGAAATAGAGTTGTCAATTGCCAATGAAACACGGCCGTATGTTGCAGCGGAGAAGGCGAGTGCAGTATCGGCCAGAGAGAAGATGATTCCGCCGTGAGTAACGCTAAAACCGTTCAGCATCGATTCGGTTACGGTGCAGCTGATCCTGCAATAGCCTGTTCTGGCCTCTTCCACTTCAACTCCCATCCAGAGACTGAACGGATCGTCTTTGAGCAGATAATGAACAATTTTCAGTGGATCTGGAACATCGTTCTCACTCATAGAATGACTCACCATTTCTGACTTTCCGTTTGAGCAGCGGATTCGGCCGATACCGGTCTTCGCGATATTCCACCTGCAGGGCGCTCATCCAGTCGAGCACAGTTGAGAGCCCAATTTCATCCGCCCACTGGAATAAACCTTTTGGATAATTTACGCCGTTTGTCATCGCCAGATCCACATCTTCCATCGTGGCAACATTCATAAAAACGGCATCACACGCCTCATTGATCAGCATAGCAAGAATGCGGTACAGGATTTTTTCACCCAGCTCACGGTTTTTCACTGGATCAGGATTCCTGGCATTTTCACCATATTTATAAAACCCGATACCTGATTTTCTTCCAAGCCTGCCCGCTTCAACCAGCCGTTTTTGAGCAAAAGAGGGCTTGAACCGGGGATCGTAATAAAACTCCCTGAAAACGGTTTCGGTTACTTTATAATTGATATCATTTCCGATCAGGTCCATCAGTTCAAAGGGACCCATTTTGAAACCTCCAATCTCTTTCATCGCCCAATCGATTGTGGCCGCATCGGCGATTCCCTCTTCGTAGATGCGCAACGCTTCCCCATAAAATGGGCGCGCAACACGATTTACGATAAATCCGGGTGTATCTGAAGCAAGGACAGTGGTTTTTTCCCAGCTGTCAATCAAATTTCGTGCAGTTGTTAGTACGGTTTCACCTGTAGAAATTCCGGGAATAATTTCTACAAGCTTCATCAGGGGGGCCGGGTTAAAAAAGTGGATTCCCAGTAAGCGCTCTGGTCGATCCAGGCTTGAGGAGATGGAGGCTATGGAAAGGGAGGAGGTATTAGTTGCTAAAACACATTTTTTCGATACAATTGCTTCCAGGCGAGAAAACTGATCCTGTTTGATCTGCAAATCTTCAACAATCGCTTCAAACACGATACCGCATGAACTGAAGTCGTTCAGGTGATCCACGAAATGAATCCGTTTGAGGATTCCGTTTACTTCATCCTGTGTCATTCTCTCTTTTTCAACCTGACGATTCAGGATTTTGATCAAACCCTCTTCCGATTTTTTTAACTGTTCGGGAAAAGCATCATAAAGGTAAACATCATGACCGTTTGTGGAAGCGATCTGGGCAATTCCGCTTCCCATTGTCCCTGCTCCAACAACTCCGACTGTGGTGTTTTTATCTAAACTCATATTCTGGCTTTATTTAAAATTTGTGAGCTTTGGAAAACTAACTTTGGAATACTATTGATGCTGAATTCAGCTATAAGTTTCAATTATATGGAGATCCCGATAGTAGTGCAGGATGATTTTAAAGCATTGGTTTTTCAAAGTTCACTATTAACGTGCTGAAAATAAGCAATCGGCAGGCAAAACCAAGGTATTGAAACTCTTATAAAAAAATGATATCATAATGATATCTTAAAATAATAAAAGTGTGCAACTATGGCTGATGTACTTATTAGAAATATCGACAAGGAAACTTTAAAACGGTTAAAAGAAAGAGCGAAAAACAATAACAGGTCGCTGCAAGAAGAATTGAAAGACTTGGTAGATAGTTATGCGAAGCCTGATATTGATGAAACCAGGAACAGAGTAAACGAAATACTTACAAAATATAAAGCATCCGGAACATCATTTCCAGACAGCGGTGAAGAGCTTTCCGGAGACAGAAGCCGATGAGTATACCGGTCATTGATGCCTGCGTTGCTATTAAATGGTTTTTACCGGAAAAGGATTATCAGAAGGCTGGTGAAATTCTTTCAAGCCACAACCGGCTATTTGCACCTGATCTGTTTCAGGTAGAAATGGACTCGATTATAACCAAAAAAGTACGTCAGAAGTTAATTGAAACAGAAGATGCTTATCGTATCTATGATGAAATACGCAAAATCCCGATTCAGATTATTCCCTATTCTCTGATTGGAAAACTGGCGTTTGATCTATCAGCTGCGCTTCCCATAACTCAGTATGATGCGTGTTACCTGGCCTCTGCCATTGAGTACGATGAAAAAGTAATCAGTGCCGACATGCGATTCGTAAGAGGGATGAAGGGAACACCATTTGAGCACTATGTGGATGCACTTTGAATGATGGCATGTAAATGAATAGAACAACTGCTGATACAGGAACTTTTCAGTTTGTTTTGAGACAGCTTATCTAAGTGCAATCTATCTAACATAATGGGCTTTACAACATGAACCACTTCAACTGGAATTATCCATACCGCTATTCCAGGAACCCGAGACTGAATTTATTGGGGTAATCTTCTATTCACCTGTATAATTGGGCTTTCTCTTCTCTAAAAATGCTGAAACTCCCTCTTTATAATCAGACGATTTACCGGCTTCCGACTGAAGTTTTGCCTCCAGGTCCAATTGCTGTGATAAGCTGTTTTCAAAGGTTTGATTGATCGCTTTTTTATAGAGGCCAAATCCTTTTGTAGGCATGGAGGCCAGTTTACCGGCAATTTGATGTGCTTCTTTCTCAAGTTGTGCATGGGTTACGGCTTTGTAGATCAACCCGATATTCACCGCCTGGTCAGCGGTCATTTTCTCATCAAGCAGGTACATTGCGTTGGTTCTTGCAAATCCCGCAATTCTCGGCAGAAAAAATGTTCCGCCGCTGTCAGGTATCAACCCGATTTTACTGAACGCCTGCACGAACATTGCTTCGTGAGATGCAATCACGATATCGCAGGCAAAGGCGATATTGGCTCCGGCCCCTGCAGCCGTTCCCTGAACGGCACAGATCACCGGTTTTTCCAGGTTTCGAATGGCACGGATAATTGGATTGTACGTAGTTTGAACCGTATCAGATAGTTCATATTTACTATCTTTGGCGCGTTCCACCACTTCGGGAAGATCCTGACCGGCACAAAACGCTTTTCCTTTCGCATTGATCAGCACACACCGGATCTCTTTTGATGACGCTTCCTTTAGCCCTGATTGTAATTCAAGCGCCATCGGTTCGGTGAAACTGTTGTACTTCTCTGGTCGGTTAAGTGTTAGTGTAAGGATATTACCGGATCGGGAGGAGATAATAAAAGCCATTCTATATGATGCGTATCATTAATGATTTGAACTAAAAATCGATTCTATACAAAAACAGGAGTGGACTGAAAAGAAGGATTATTTTCATGCCGGTTCAGATACATTTAAAGTGTTCGAACGGCTGACTACATCCATCGCAAAAATATAGAGATTTACAGGCGGTGGATCCAAATTCACTCTGCAATTCTGTATCCATCGAATCGCAGTAAGGGCATGGTATAATTTTCTGGGAATTTTTCAATCCGGTGAGAAAGTCGTCGTCCCCGGTGGTTCTATCTGGTGGGGCGATACCGTACTCTTTAAGCTTTTTTTTGGCGTGATCGGTCATCCAGTCGGTTGTCCATGGTTCTTTAAAGTCAGTAATCACTTTAAATTCTTCAATTCCTTTTTCACGAAGTTTTTTACGGATCTCCATTTCGATCGCATTCATCGCCGGGCAACCGGAATAGGTGGGGGTGATTTTCACGATCACTTCACTATTCTCAAGCAAAATATTTCGAACAATTCCCATCTCAACCACATTAAGCACAGGAATTTCCGGGTCAATGACTTCTTCGAGCCATGTCCAGAGCTTCTCTTTTGACAGGGTTTTTGTTTCGTTCATGGTACTGAAATTGGAAATTTGGTATCAGGTATTAAGTATCAGGTAATGGGTAGTGAGATAATTTTATTTTCAAAAAATGTAAGGAGTTGTGATTTATTGGATCATATGTAAAACAGTTTTTTTTTAAAATAATGGAGAATAAATATGCATAACTATAAAGAATTGTCGGTTTGGAATAAATCTGTTTCACTTGCAACAGATATTTACGCAAGTACTAAAACGTTTCCAGGAATTGAAAAATTTGGAATTACTTCCCAGATAAGACGTAGCACAGTATCGATCAGTTCGAATATTGCCGAAGGTGCTGGTCGTTTTGGAAAAAAAGAGTTCCGACATTTTTTAAATATCGCTTATGGTTCGTCATTTGAATTGGAAACTCAACTCATCATTTCAAAAAACCTTGATTATCTGTCAGAATTACAATTTAATCAGCTAACAGAAGATTTAATCACAATTCAAAAAATGCTTTACAAACTGATAAAAAGTCTCAATTAAAAATCATGGGTGTTGAGTATTCAAGCGAATCAAATATCTACTTGCTGCCAACTACCTGATACCTGATACTCAATACCCTGGCATACCTACAAAATTATTTCCATTCCGCATCCGGGTAGGACCTGCGAAGAAACTGCATTTGGGCCAGAAGGGGGCCGAGGTGTTCTGTGTGACGTCCCCGCCGTGCACCCGTGAACATGTATTGTTCGTAATCAGGTACACTCAATGTCGCTTCTTCCAGCACGGAGTTAACCAAATTTCTCCAATCATCTTGAAATTCAGTAACGTTCACATAGAAATTATGTTTGATCGCTTCCCGGTCGGCATCATCCAGTTCAAACATCTCGCCTGTATACATCCAGATCTCATCAAATGCTTCCTGGATTCTGCGATGACTCTCATCTGTACCATCACCCAGACGTAAAACCCACTCGCGGCTATGGCGAAGATGATATTTTATCTCCTTAAAATGTTTCTGTATCATCCCGTTAAACTGTTCATCTTCAACGTTATCCTGTAATTCCTTGTAGAGGAAATAACTAAATGAGCTAAAGAGAAACTGCCGTGCAATGGTAAATGCAAAATCACCTCTGGGTAACTCAACCATGGCGATATTTTTAAAATCGATATCATCCCTAAAGTACGCGTAATGATCTTCATCCGGTTTGTCTTCAAGTTCTGCAGCGTAAGAATAAAGGGATGATGCGTGACCAATCATATCAAGAGCCACATTAGCCAGCGCCAGGTCCTCTTCAAGTTCAGGTCCGTGGCCGGCCCATTCCGACAGTCGGTGGCCGTGTATCAGGCGGTCATCTGCAAGGCGCAGTAAAACTTCAACCAGTGATTCCTCTTTTGTTTGCGGTATGGTGTCGAAAGTGCTCATTTTGGGAGTATTGAGTCGTGAGTATGGAGTAGTGAGTATATGAGTTATGAGTGCCTAAAATACCCTATACTCACTACTCAAATCTATTATCAATTCCTTTTTTTTACGGATCGCGGAACGCTGTAAAATTGCGGATGCCGGTATGGTTTATCATCTGCGGGATCGAAAAAAGGTCCGCGATCTTCAGGTGAAGATGCCGTTATCTGATCAGAAGGGACAACCCAAATGCTGATTCCTTCATTACGTCTCGCATAGGTGTCTCGCGCATTTTGAAGCGCCATTTCTGCATCCGGAGCGTGTACATTACCTGCATGCTCATACGGTTTACCATCTTTGGGCTGATAAAAAACTTCCCATAGCGGCCATTCGGTGTTATTTCTGTCTTTCGTCATTCCTGAAGTATAGGTTTTGAATGTTTTTCTTATTCTCAGAAGATAGCAATAATAGCGCTTTTCTGTGAAAAAGAAGCTACATCATCAAAACAGTTTTAACCGGGGAAATCGTTTGGAGGATTTATCGGATGAGCCGTGATGGAAATTGATGAGGGTATCGGAATTGTTGTTTTTTCAAAATTAACTCATCCGATGAAGGTTTTGGGATTAGCTTAGTGGTGGAAGATTCATCGGATGAGCCGTGATAAAAATTGAGGAGGGTATCGAGATTGTTGTTTTTCAAAATTAACTCATCCGATGAAGGTTTGAGGATTAGCTTCGATGTGAAAGATTCATCGGATGAGGTGTGATGGACATTGAAGAGGGTGTTGGAATTGTTGGTTTTTCAAAATTAACTCATCCGATGAAGGTTTGAGAATTAACTTAGCGGTAAAAAATTCATCGGATGAGCCATGATAGAAATTGAAGAGGGTATCGGAATTTTTGGGTTATTCCGGGTTTACTCATCCGATGAAGGTTTGGGGATTAAAAATGGAAAACCAGTCCTGACCAGGCGGCGCCGATTCCTGCTCCGTGTTTTTCGGAAACAGCCGACGATGCAACTCCTACACTAAACTCAAAATTCCTGAACTCCAGTCCGGTTCCGGCATGGTAGGTTGTGCTGGTATGTCCGCCGGTTTTCACACCAACGCGAAGTGGAATTCTGTTGATCAGGCGATATTCACTGCCCAGGGCAACATAAGCCCGCCGGGAGTTTGTTCCGCGTTCAACGAACCCGGTACCGGCATCCACCATCAGGCTGAATTTACCGAGCAAAAGATGCGTACCGAAGTTCAGCATTGTTGGAAGTCCTTTACTGTATGATGAATGTTCGGTTGAAACCAGGTTTCCATAAATATCGTTACCAACGCTGTCTTTCAATACAGATTCAAAATATTTCCCGTCGTCACCACCAAACTCATTATCCACCATCTTCTGATCGTAATGAATTCCATTCCAGATAAAATTTTCGCCTGCTGAGAAAGAACGGTTACGATCATCAATGGCTACAGACCCTAAATCGGTGAGTGATAAACCAACGCGAACCTTTTTATCCCCGTTGAAGAAACCAAAATTAAAGATGGAGAGATTATCGATGTCCATCTCAAGCGTCAATCCAAGGTCGAGACCGAGAGACGTTCCTTTTATGCCGGTGAAATCGCTGCCTGTTGGTTCGATAAAATCTCCAAACTCCGGTTCAGCACCACTTTCACGTAGCGTATTATACTCTTCAAGCTGATCTGAAAGTTCGCCGGCAGTCTCAATCGTATATCTGAAATCGTGGTTAATTTGTGCGTTCGTTTCAGACGTTGCTTCCTGTATTCGCAGGGTTGAATTTAGATTGAAACGTGTGTAGTTAACTCCCATCACCAGTTTCGGGGCAGCTCCAACGTGCAGACGAACATTTTCAGCAAAACCGAACATCCGGTCGCGCTGCAAAACGGTTGTTGCATAGCCGACTGATATTTCGTTATAAACAAGGAATTCCTGGTTCATGTTTACCGCCCGGGCTTCGTTAAAATAGTCCGAATCGAGGCCACGGAATACCAGGTCCGCAAAACCACGTGAATATCCTGAGCTGCCAAGTACGCGGACCCTTGAGGCACCGCTTAAAGACCAGCTGTCGCTTCGATAAGCAAAACCAACCGGCACAATGCCAACGTCGATATTTGCACTTCGCATGTCCGTTGACTGAGTTCCGAACCATTGATCGAGCATCTGGTCGGCGACGGTTCCTTCAATCACCCGGCCGTTTGTCAGGTAGTCGTTATAGGTTGTGATGTTAACCAGATTTCCACCTGCATTGGTATAAATACCGCCAGCCAGCCCGAATGATACTTTCGGCCGGTTGCTGTGGTTTATCATCAGGTTAGCCGGGTTAATAAAGTTGGCATGATAGAGATCCTGATAAGCCGTTCCGCCTCCGCCAAGGCCAATATTTTGTGCTGTAAGGTGCCGTGATTGCGCCTCAGCACTGTTTATACCGGCTGCAAGGATAAGAACAGCTGAAATAAAAAACAGTGTAATGATTTGATTCAATTTACTTTTCATATGAACAAAGGTTATCAGTCAATTTTATTTTGGATCACAAATTTACCACTTACCGATACTCCCACATCGTCTGAGGTTCGTACACGCACCTCTTTGAAATCGGTAGTATTCAATCCGGCTATCAATCGCACATTTCTTGTTCGGTTTATTTCATCAAGCTGTGCGCGGGTTAGGCTGATTACGGTATAATCTTCATTTGGATCAACGGAAAATCCACTGCCGTTCACTGCTGCCGGAAGAAATTCAAGGGCAGACTGGTCATGCAGGGGGAGTGTAGTGATCAACTCACCATTTTCAGTCAGGAATTCCATTTCCAGATTGATGCCGAGCGGAATCCGGTTGCTGTATCGTACGGTAATTGCCCCTTCCTCAAGAAACTGTTCGTCATCCGCTCCGGGAAGATCTTCCAGATTAACTGCAGTAGTATCCACATAAGTGGCATTTTCTGCACGAAGTGCAAGCGGTATGTTCAACGAAATAGAAGGGTCGAAAATCACCGGGTTTCGGATTATTCCAGCCGTTTGTTCCGGGTTGATATCCGCAAGGCCGATAAATCGGATACTTGTAGGCAATCGGTTCAGGAATTGTGTGATCGATGAATTCTCCCTGTCGAATACATTGGAGAGGAGTTCGTCTGATGATTGGCCCGGATCCAGCTTAAACTTAATGAGATTGGAAGGAGCGATAGGGCTCCCATCTTTTAGAAGCATTTGCGTAGGATCAGCTGCAGTTACTTCTGTTTCGGTTCCCGGTTCACCCTGGAGGAAAAATTCATTGCCATCTGCATCAACTCCCAGAAATGCACCGATAATTGTTGTGGGCACTCCAACGTTTGTCAGGTAGTTGATATCCAGACTTGCTCGGGTAAACTCAATCCCTTCGACTTTTTTTGAAAGATCATCAATCCCATCAATTTCGATCCGTTCGGCTTCGAGGTCATTCATAATATCAACACCGGTGCCGTCAGCAGAAATTTCAGTATTCAGCAGAACCTGGCGGTTTACAATCACGCCAAACACCTCACGGATTTCAAGATCCGTAAGTTCAACCTCGGCGGAAATTTCATCCGATTCGTGAAGGGTGCGGGAATCTGATCCTTCTGAGGCTTGGGTATCTTCCGTTTGTGCGAATATATTGTACTTTACAAGGTTATCATCTGCATAGATGCGGACATCGTTGAGGTCAAATGACCGGCTGACGGGAGTTGTATTATTTCGCGGAATACGATTTTCTCCGTCAAAGCGGATCGTGAGCGAGTCAGCCACGCCGTAAGGAGGGAGGCGAAGGCCGGGAAACGAAATTTCCAACAGATCAATATCCACATCAATAGAATTGACGATGTGTTGTACAGATAGTGTTCCTGATGAGAGTTCTACATAATGATCTGTACTGTTAAACTGAAACTCTTCATCAGAAAACTCTGCCGATCCATCCGATGAAAACTCCTGTGAAGAAATCACCGCATTTACTGAAGTAGCAATTAGATTTTCACCGCGAATATCATCTATAATCATACTGCCCGCATCACCCGACATATCCTGCTCTTCCCAGGTAATTTCTATATCGGCGTTCAGATCTTCGAGTAATTGGTCAGGTTCAGTTTCCGGATTCTCCACTATTGCCAGAAGATCAGATCGTGTAGATCCGTGTTCAAAATTGGGTATCAAAATGGTTCCCAGTGATTCATTTCCGCTGAACACTTCAAGCGACAACTCAAGCAGATCAAACCCAAGTTCATTTCGCAGTGAAATGTCCAGGCTGCCCTGTCGGATCGTTGCACTAACAAAAAAGTCAGTTTCAAGTTCAATATTTACAGGGAATGGGGAAGAGGCTCCCGGCAAGGTTTGCCCTTCACTGAGCTCGGCAGTCTGACCGGTCAAATCAGTAAAGGAGGCCTCTCCGACATTTCCATTTTCATTCTGAGAAGAGAAGGCTTCAAGTTCAATTTCACCAACTGAAGATTGAAACATTGTCGGATTAACCCGAACGACCGGAATCGCGCCATCCAGATCGCCAAAATCAAAATCTTCTTCTTGTGATATGGTGATCAGATCATCACCATCAATTGTGAAGAGATTCTTGAAATTTTCATTGGTGGTATCGATCAGTGCGTTACTGTCACCCAAAAACCTAAATGTGCTTTCAGCAATCAGGGGCGAATCGATTTTATTGGAAAGTGTGAAATCCGGGCTTCCGGGTGTTTCGCACTGTACAAGTGCAAAGACTGCGATGACCGGCAGAAGCAGGTATAATTTTTTGAACATGTTGACCTAATTCATTTAATGATAAGCTGAAAGATAATTTTCCTGTGGCCTTCTGATGTTTCAAAGCCTTACGGATTTCTCTAAAGCCCGTTGTTTCTTATAAATGAATTATCGGTCTGACGGCAAATATGTTAAATAACTTATTTACACTGATTTTCGATTTTGGGATGTGATGTGGAAGTCAGGAAAGAGAAGGGGTTGAATCGTGTTTCCGATGAAATTGTATGATGGGTTCTTACCGAACAGATTGCAAAACCTCTTCATCCGGTTCAGGTATCCCGCCTTTCTGTTCAGCTACCCAACCGGCATACAGATTGGACTTTTGGACGGCTTCCTGCCAGGGTGTCTTTTTCAAAGTATGATAGATAAAACATGCCCAGAACGCATCACCTACTCCAACAAAATCGCCACCTTTTTCCGGGTTTATATTTGCGGCAGATTCCACGAAATGACTACCATCTTTGTTGAAATAAATTGCACCTTCACTGCCGAGCGTTAAAATCATCCCGTCTAAATCGAATTTTTCAATCAGCTGCATCTCGGATTTGGTTTCAAACAGATTCCCGATCTTATTCCATTCACTTTGATTCATTTTCACGTAGTTGCATTTTTTTAGCGAAAATTCAATTACGGGGGTTTTTACGTAAGGAGGTCGCAGGTTTACATCCAGGAATTTCAAACACCGGTCCGGCAGCAGGGAAAATATTTTTTGAAGGGTGATTCTGTTTGTTGAACTGCGCTGGGCAAGCGTTGCAAATGAAAATGCATCTACAGAGGAGGATATCTGCTGAAGCTCATCCGGCGGTTGAATAAAATCCCAGGCTACTCGCTCATGAATGGTATAACTGGGTTCATTTTCTTTATCAAATTCAACGGAAACTGTTCCCGTTGGATATTCAATACGCTGAATAAACCGTTTTGGGGCATCCTGCTGAACCAATATATCAAGCAGCCGGCTACCCGCTTCATCCAGTCCAACAGCGCTAATCAGCAAGGAGGTCTGCTTCAAATAGTGGAGGTGAACGGTTACATTAAATGGTGATCCGCCGGGACGCTCGTAATCCGGGAAATGATCCCAAAGCATTTCGCCAAAATTCAGAATGGTTTTGTTCATGGCCGGTTTTCAGGTGAATGAAGCACGTTAGGTAAAATGGCACAGTTCCAGCTGGTGAGCCTGCAGGAATCTGTGCCAGTACGTAAAGATGAAAAGTTATTCGCCCATTGCGTAAATAATGCCGCCCCACAAGTGATCCAAAAACAGATCTTCTGCGTAAGATTCATGGGTGTGACCTAAGCCTGTGTAGAAAGCCCGACCACCGTCGAATTCATGATACCAGGCGATAGGATGGTGCCCCGGGTGGTCACTTCCTTCATAGCTCTCGGTATCGAGTGTTAAAAGCACATTGATGTGATCGGCAAATCCCTGAAAGTTATACCATTCATCATCACGGTTCCAAGTGGTGGGAAGCATTCGGGTAGACGGATGGTTGTGATCTTCTACCTGGATATCGGCGTTGATAATTCCTGGAGGATGGTTATCAAAATAGGCACCAACAAGGTCGCCGTACCACGGCCAGTCATACTCCGTATCTGAAGCTGAATGCACGCCCACATAGCCACCACCATTCTGAATATACTCCTTAAAAGCTTCACGGTGCTCATCCTCAAATACGGTTTCTGTTGTATTTAAGAATACCACAACATCAAAACGGGAAAGGGTGTCGGGATTGAACATATCCGCAAGTTCAGTTACGGTCACGCCCACATTGTGTTCCATTCCGAGCTGACGAATGGCTTCCTGGCCGGTCTCAATAGATTCGTGGCGCCAGCCATCGGTTTTTGAGAAAACAAGGATATGCTGATCGGGGTGATCTATTACAGAATCAGCCGAAGCCTGTTGTTGGTCTGCATTATCACCACAAGATGATAACAGAAGCAGGGAACTGAAAAAGATCGATAGGAGTGCTATTAGTCTAAAGTTCATCAGAGAGATTTTATATCGGTTTAAATTTGATTGATTGTATTAAGGAAAGAGGAAAGCGGTAATTAGTCAAATCTATTTACATGGAAATAACATCATTTGGAACATTAATTTTGGCTCATCGTTCAAGTTAAACTTTGGTTGGTGATTGCGTGTGATTCAATAATTTAATGGTATATTTGGATTAAGAAAATACAGCTTATCTAAAGGTCCAAAGCGAAAAAAGTTATAAAAGCAGTAAATGAAGTACCAGAAATTTTCAGAATTGGAATGGGGGGATGAATGGGGCAAAAAAAGCAATTATTGATTGTAGGTTTTGTTTGGCCAGAACCTAAATCGTCTGCTGCCGGAAGCAGGATGATGCAGCTGATTCGATTTTTTAAAAAACATGGGTGGGACATTACGTTCGCCAGTACCGCTAATACAAATCGTCATACGACTGATCTGGATGAATATGTAATTGAAACCCGATCTATAATTATTAATGACGGAAGTTTTGATGCATTCGTAAAAGAACTGAGTCCTGATGCGGTTTTATTTGATCGTTTTATGACCGAAGAGCAGTTTGGCTGGCGCGTGCACGTTTCGTGTCCTGATGCAATTCGAATCCTGGATATGGAAGATCTGCACTGCCTGCGATTTGGCCGTCAGCTTGCGGTAAATGAAGGCCGGGAATGCGCAAACAGTGATTTGTTTACGGATATCGCAAAACGGGAAATTGCATCGATTTATCGTTGTGATTTATCTCTCGTGATATCAGAGCCGGAAATGGAACTGTTACGTACTTCTTTTGGTGTTCAGCCAGAGTTGCTTCTTTATTTACCGTATATGTTCGAGGCTATCAGCGAGGTTGACCGGCTTTCCTGGCCTGCATTCGAGCAGCGTTCCGATTTTGTTTCGATTGGAAATTTTCGGCATAAACCAAATTTCGATTCCATCGAATATCTGAAAGAAAAGATCTGGCCGATTATCCGGGATTCACTTCCGGATGTGAGTATTCATATTTATGGTGCGTACCCATCCCAAAAAATTAAGCAGCTTGATTCTGCGGAAGAGGGTTTCAGGATTATGGGCCGTGCTGAGGACGCCCGCGAAGTGATGAGAAATTCAAGGATTTGCCTGGCTCCACTTCGGTTTGGGGCGGGATTGAAAGGAAAACTGACCGAAGCGATGCAGTGCGGCACGCCAAGTATAACCACAACGATAGGTGCTGAAGGAATTCACGGCGATCTGCCCTGGGCGGGACAAATTGAAGATGATCCATTGATGTTTGCTCAGGCTGCTATCCGGTACTATACTGATCATGAAGCCTGGAGTGAAGCTCAGCAACACGGAATCAGAATCATCAATACACGATTCTCACCGGCTGAATTTTCACAAGTTCTGGCAGAACGCCTGGATTTGATTATAAATGATACTGATTCACATCGCGAGAATAATTTCACCGGAGCTATGCTGATGCACCACACGATGGCAAGTACCCGGTTTATGTCCCGCTGGATTGAAGAGAAGAATAAGAAGTAAAAAGATTCCTAAGAGATAAGAATTTTACGCGATGATCGGCGTAATCTTTGTAATAGTCGGCATGATAGATAATTCCTTGTTACAAAAACCTTCTTAAAATTGTATGTGACAGCCTTTTTTTATGCTTTCTGGTTAGGAGACTAAAATACCAGAATGATAAAGCACTTTAAGAATCAATTATTCAGCAACATTTGAAATTACACACAAAATGAGCTTGACCTTTGATATCAAAAACTCCCAAGATCTCTTTAAAGTATTACTTGAAAACTATGAAAAATATAAAGAAGACGAATTATCAGTAAGAAAAGCCCTGAATTGTGTTACAGTAGGTTGGCATCTTACAGAGTGGGCATGCTGGCACGAAAAAAAGTGGGAGGAAAAAACCAATCGTCAAGTTCTGGGTGATTTCAGAAAGACTCTTTATGATAATTGTCCAGAATTGAAGGTCATGCATGATATCTGTACAGGGTATAAGCATTACAAGATAACAAGTCCGAAATCTAATATCAGTGACAGTGATCTTCATGAAGGAACATTTGGTAAAACATTTGGTCCCACATTTAACAAATCTCGTCTGGTAATTGTTAGTATTGGTGGTGATAAACAAGATTTCAGTATTGTAATCGAAAAAGTTGTTGATTTCTGGACTGATTATTTTCAGAAATTTCCCGAAAAATAAAATACAGCCAGCAAATACCTTTATATCTTACAGGCTAATGGGGAAAACACACCATGTAAATACTTTAACCAGAAATTAAAAAAGCTACCTAAAATTCATTTAAAGGGGTTTCTTGTGCTCTTTAGGTATTCCGGATGGTTTCGGGAGAACCTACGCATTATGATGAAGTTTTTATTGCAAATAGATCCATCAAATCAATTATTAATCTTCGGTAAAAAGAAGTGTGCTATTCAACGATGTTTATTTCATATCGCACTGCAAATTTTGTCGTTTTTATCTTCTCATCTTTATAAACTGCATAATTTTTGACAAATGTGGCACCGAAATAGAGTATAAACGAAGAATAAAAAATAAAAAGTAACAAGAGCACCAGTGATCCTGAAGCACCGTAGATAGTACTGATATTTCCGGAAACCAGCACCAGCCCCATGATATGCTGACCTATCAAAAATAAAATAGCGGTGAGAAGTGAGCCGGGCCAGACGTTCTTCCAGGTTAATTTCACATCAGGTAAGAATTTAAACATGGATGCAAACCATAAGGTGAAAATTACGAGTGATAAAGCGATATAAAGTAGCTTTATCAGCCACTGATTTATTCCCGGAATCAGATTTAAAATATTGTCTCCTAAAAAGCCGATAAGCAAATCGAGGAACAACGTAGTAAGGAATAAAAGGCCGGTAACCAATATAATCAACAGTGATATTCCCCTGTTTTTTACGATGAATCTATAGGTTACATCTTCTTTGGGCTGCACCTTCCATATTTGATTGAACGAACTTTGAACCACAATAAAGAGGGTTGTAGCCACAAACATTAAAAAGATGATGATTCCAACAGTAAGCCAAATTCCCTGCTGCATTTGCTGAATATTTTCAAGGACGGTGGATAAATGTTCGGTTGTTTCTTCACCCACCATGCCCTGCAAGGCATTTAAAAATTCTCCGGTTAATAATTGTTCGCTGAAGATGATACCGAATAGAGTCAGAAGAAGAATGATTATCGGAATAATAGAAAAGGTTGCAAAAAAAGCTGTAGATGAACTAAGCCTGAGAGGGTCATTTTCATTGAATTCCTTATAACTATCTTTTAAGAGAGACCAGAATTGTAATACGTTTTCCTTTTTTAGAATCATCCTCTTCAGCTGTGAATCTGTTTCTTTACCGGATATATGTTCGTTTGTAAAGAAAATACCATTATAAAGTGATTATATAACATCAGGATTTTTTGATTAATCAATCTATCT
The DNA here is from genome assembly GCF_003390325.1 of Rhodohalobacter sp. SW132. Taxonomy (NCBI): domain Bacteria; kingdom Pseudomonadati; phylum Balneolota; class Balneolia; order Balneolales; family Balneolaceae; genus Rhodohalobacter; species Rhodohalobacter sp. SW132. The sequence goes on from NZ_QUOK01000002.1 coordinate 337,877, forward strand.
GCTGTTTTAAAAACTGCCTGGTATTTTGTCAAGAAATGTTATAACTGCATCCAAATCTGTCCATGTCCAGGCAAGTAATCAGATCATATAAATCACTTATTTCCCTATTATTAAAACAGATGTATACACATTGAAAAAATACCCCGGCTCTGTTGTTATGGGGAAGACGCTGATATGGATCACGAAGGTGTTTTCATCTTAGTTTCCTCCATTATCGTCTGGGCCATAAAATCCAATACCTGCTTCTCATCAAGTGGATAAAGCCTGAATTTGAAAATCTCATAAATTAGAAAGCTGTTTTTTGCGATAAGGATGTAGATCCCTGTGCCGACAATTGATCAGAACTGCAATACTGGGGTCGTATACGGGTAAGTTTTCTCTAAAAATGTTCAGGATAACGATTATGGGAAAACAAAAAATAATAGATATGTATAACAGTATCAGTTTTTATTACAAAGTTTAGCTGTTCGATATCCCATATTTTAAAAACAGCCCTGTCAATGATTTATATGATAATGATTTAGTAAGTAGGCTCTTTATGGATAAGCATGAAAACGATTGGTCTAAAGAATCTGACCAGAAAAGACAGGCGCATAATATTGCCCGGCTTGTTGACGATCATTATGAGCTTGAAAAAAGATATCTGCAGGTTTTATCAGAAGTAGAAAAACTGAAAAACCGAATGAAAAATCTTAAGTGTGATCTCCGAAGTCCGCTCTGGGGTATTACAGGGTTGCTTGATCTGCTTATTACTGAAGATAAGGATCGGCTTGAAGTGCAATCCAGTGATCTGAGTATAATTAAAGAATCTGTTCAATCTATTTTAGATCTTTTGAATGGTAGTATGTATGCTGAAGAAACTGAGAAAAGCCTGGAAGAAATTACGGCTACCGACAGACTACTTACTTCTGCTATGATGGAGATAAATCGTTTATATCTTCCGATGGCACAGGCTAAAGGCATTTCACTATCGCTAAGAACTCAAATTGATACAGAGGTACAACTCCTACCCAAATTTTTTATACATCTGATAAAGATCACAGGGCATTTAGTCGGAAACGCCATTAAATTTACCCCATCGAAGGGATTAGTTGACGTGGTTTTTACATTGAATGACTATGAAGATGAAAGCATTTTGAATATGACCGTTACTGATTCCGGTATAACTATGTCACATAACCAGATATCAGTATTTAACCAGGGTAAGCCGGTTCCAAGATCGGCGGAGACTAATGGGAAGGAGGGGTTTGGTAACGGCCTTCAGCACGTTAAAAAAATGGTTTCAGACACCCATGGTCATATTATTGTGATGAGCGAAAAAGATAAAGGAACACTGTTTTCATTATCATTTCCGCTTCCCGGTAATCATTCGCCCCGAATAGATACATCTCATTTTATTGTTAATGACGGTACAATCTCATATAACGGTCATCATAGATAATGTGCGTAAATAATCATATTGAAATGATCGGTTTTTGTTTTTTTATTTCAAGTCCCATATCGGCTGTATGTTTTTAACTCCAACACTTTTTTCTGTGTGATTGACCTGAGGTGCTACATGTCCTGATCACCGGGAATCATTTCAACGTCCATGGAATCCACTTCCATCGAAGCTGTTATACCTCCGGATCAGAAGCGGTCAGTCCCCGGAGGATTTGATTTCTTATCTCTGCTCGTTGTTTGATAGATGAATCGTAGATTATGGTAATAATCTGCTCAATATCCATAGAGATTAATTATACAAATAATTTCCTTTGTGCAATTCCAATGGAGTGAGGTACCACTCGCTTATGAACTGGATAGAAAGGAATTTCATACGGCTGAAGCAAGCTATTTGTCCGGGCAATCGAGTCAAAAAGTAACGAAGAGATATACTCATCTGCCGGCATAGAGTTTTAAGGAGAGAGATGGATAGATTAACTTCACAATAAATTCTGATAGAGTTTCAGCCGTGATATGACCGGTTGGAATGATGGTTGATCAACAACAGTCTGTAAAAGTCATTTGCCAGCAGAGATAGTCTATTCAACAAAAACGAATGAAGGAACATTAGGAGGGGAATTACATATATGTTGGATACATGAATTAATTCAAGTCTGAGACAATAACCCTACCAGTAGAGTTTACGGTACATTATTAGCAGCATTCAGTACCTCATAGAAAGAGCTATCAACCAAACTTTACTTATTTTTTTATGGAGAAATAAACGCTGATATTCCCTCTTCTGAATTAAGTTTGAACGGACTGAAAGACAGGATGATGTCAATCCTGAAACCAGCCACCGATATCTGCGAAGCGACTAAATGCCAGATTTACAGTTTGTTGGAAGTTTTCCTTATCCACCATGAAGAAACAGTGACGCTGAAAATCCGGGATGATGGAAAAGGATTACCTGATAATTTTGAAGAGTCAGATAATAAAAGTTCTCTCGGGATGGAACTGATTCAAACTCTCACAAAACAACTTAATGGCACATACTCATATAGGTCACTGGAAAGTGGTGTGGAATTCGAACTTGTTTTCAACAAATCAGACAGAAAAGGTGTTGGGTTTAATTTTAAAGTAAGTCCGGATGTGCAGTCTTGAAACTCAATACATGTTTCGTACCCATGCAGCATCTAAAAAAAGAGACAACTAAAATGTTATACACATTATGATTGAAGAAAATGAAATTATAACTGATGCGACACTTGATGAAACGGGTATGAATGGACTGAGGGACCGGATCATGCCGATCCTGGAAACGACGTCAAAAATATGTGAAGCGACGGCATCCCTGGTTTACAAGCATGAGGATTCAGAAATCAGTATTGTGACAACTTATGAAGGGAGTGATGAACCTGTCGTTTCTGCTATTAATAAGATATCGGGTATGTTGGATCCAGGCGATGGTCTGTCGATCATACAAAATATTCGGGACCATGAGCAAGCAAGCTCCCTGTTGTCTGATGTGGAAATCGAGAAGGTTCAATTCTATGCCGGGGCATCACTTAAAAGTGAGACCGGGAATAACATTGGAGTGTTGTGTATTCACGATTCAAAACCACGTGAGCTCTCGGAGGATCAGAAACAGCTGCTTCGGGTAATGATCGACGGAGCCAAGGCCCAGCTTTTGCTCTATAAACAACCAGAATTGTCGAAAGATAGCGGCAAAAAGCTGAAAACCTATACTGCCCTTCTCAAAAATTCAGCAGATCTTACATTCCTCCTGGAGCCTGAACAGGGGAAAATTACTCACGTAAGCGAAGGGGTAGAAAAGGAGTTGGGGTACTCACTTGATATGCTGCTGGGGAAACCGTTTACCGATATTTTATTAAAGGAAGAGCTTGACGGGGATACTATAGATCAATGGTTTTTAATAGCAAAACAACACAAGGGGCGTTATACAGCAGCGGTTCGGTTTATGGACCATCAAAAACGGAAAAGAAGCTATATGTGTGAGTTTTCCGCTGACGAGAACCATTGGTACGTGACAGCCAGGGACATCAGCGATAGAAAAGAGGCAGAACTGGGGGTTTATGAGCTTAAAGATAAACTTCAGAAAATTGTATCTGTGGCCACGGACCTAATCTATCAACTGGATTGGGAGTCGGGAGACTTTTACTGGGGAGATGAGTTAACCGATATACTCGGTTATCCGCATACAGAAAAATTTGTGAATTACGACTGGTGGCTCGATAAGATTCATCCCGATGATCTTAAACGGGTAACTCATAATATGGAAAACACGGTGCAAGGGGATAAACAGAAGTCGAAGCTTGTATACCAAATCCGAACGTTTGATGGATCCTATAAATATGTTATGAATCGCATCTACGTGAATCGCAATAAAGATGGTATGACGGAAAATATCATCGGAGCCATTGTGGACGTTAGCGATTTGGTGGAATTAGAAGAGCACTCAAAAAGAAATGAGAAATCGCTGGAAGAGAAAGAAACGTTACTGGCTGAGATTCATCACCGGGTAAAAAATAACCTTGCTGTGGTGTCTGGTATGCTGCAGCTGCAGGCATATAATGAAACAGATGAACGGGTACAGCAAAAACTAATAGCCAGTACCGAACGCATTGGGACAATGGCTAAGATCCATGAACTGCTTTATAAGTCTTCGGGCTTTGAAAAACTGAGAATTGATGAAAATATCGAACAGCTCATCTCCAGTTTAGTGAGTACTCACGACGAATCTCTTGATTTGAATGTCTCCTTCGATATGGAGCCTGTTGAATTGAATATCGATTATGCGCTGCCATGTTCACTCATTGTAAACGAAGTTATTACAAATGTGCTTAAATATGCATATGATGACGGCGATTCCGGCTCCCTGGAAGTTTGTCTTTACCAACATGAAGAAACAGTGACGCTGAAAATTCGGGATGATGGAAAGGGCTTACCGGAGGATTTCAACGTCGAAGGGAAGGGCAGCTCTCTTGGGTTGGTGCTGATTGAAACACTCACAAAGCAGCTTAAAGGTACATATTCCTACACATCCCTGGATCGTGGAGTGGAATTTAAACTTGTCTTCGATAAATCGGATAACAAAGTTGAAGAATCAAATTCAGAGTAAGAACCGATAATTAGAGTTAAAAAATTGTTCAGATTCATCAATACAGGTCGATATTACTAAGCACTCTTAAGAAACTCCCGATTGCTCTGCCAAACTGGACGTGAATTACAAGTAATCCTCCAGTTTGATAGTCCCATCGGTCAGTGGTTCGTATACTTTTTCACATCTTTCGTATTTAATAAAGGTTTTATCAGAATAAGGGTTATTTAAGCGGGACACTGAAATTTTGGTAAGCCTGAGCCTGTACCCTCATAGAGAGTATATATTCCGTTTGGATGCCTCTTTAAAATACAGGTATGGTCCGTGTTTCCTGTTTACCGGATTATAGATTGAATATTATCTTCGATTTACTGGCCATACCTTTTCCGGACAGAAACCGTCCGGTTTGGAATGATTTGGACCCGTTGGTTGCACAATGTGTATACGCTGAAATTGGCTAACACCAAAAGCGGCACCATAGACGGCCAAAGGTTTCACGAAAAAGACCCTGTCACTCCGCCGATGTCTACTTTGGCAGAGAGGAGGAAGTCTTGAAGAAAGAAAATCAGTACCTAACTGCTATTTTGAGATCACCCCGATAAACAAATAATTTTCACTATGAGTAAATATCTATCCCGTCGCGATTTCGTCAAAAACACCGTTCTGGCGGCAGCAAGTTTACCGTTAATACAATCAAGCTTTGCAGAAGGCCAACAGGACACGCCTTCCAAGCCTAAATTCATGCCCACCAAACCCAATACTCTGACATGGCTGGACGGGAGCACGCCGGCCCTGCAAAACGGGACGGCCTTTGGAGTACCCTGGCCAAAGGGTAAACATGCCAAAGAAACAGAGTTTCAAATGATTGATTCGCAAAAAAAGAATATTCCGGTTCAGACATGGGTCACCGCCACGTGGCCGGATGGATCCATCAAATGGACGGGGCACGCAGTTTCGGGTGCTGAAGCCGCGAGTGATTATTATCAAATTCGTCCTGGAAAACCGGCTTCTCCTCAAACAAAAGTTCAGGTTAGGCAAGCAAATGGGGACGTGCATGTGGATACCGGGAAAATGAAATGCTTGATTTCCGGTAAAGGCGAAAATCTCATAGCCTCGATCGAACGGGATGGCAGTAAGGTACTTGAAAATGGTCGGTTAAAAGGTTCTAAACAGGATTCACCGGAAGCGGGGAGCCCCCGGACTCCTTTCACTTCAGATATATCAGATATCGAGGTGGAACAGGACGGACCGATCCGGGCGGTGATCAAAATCGAAGGCACCCACATGGAAACAGATGGACGAAGATGGCTTCCATTTTCAGTACGTCTCTACTTCCATTCGAACAGTGACGCGATACGGATGGTTCACACCTTTGTGTTCGATGGCGATGAGAATCAGGAATTCATCTCCAGCCTCGGGGTAAATTTCGAGGTACCAATGCATGATGAACTTTATAATCGACACGTTCGCTTGTCCGGTCAGGGAAATGGAATTTGGGCTGAAGCCATACAGGGACTCACCGGCTTGCGTCGCGACCCGGGTGAGGAGGTTCGTAAAGCACAAATCGAAGGTAAGGCAGTTCCATCACCAAGTACCTGGGATAGGCGTGTCAGTTCCCGTATTCACTGGATTCCCCGGTGGAGCGACTACAAACTTTCGCAGCTCTCGGCAAATGGTTTCAAGGTTGAAAAGCGAACGAAGAAAGGACACTCATGGATTCCTGCCGGTCAGGGTCCCCGTTCCAGCGGTACCGGTTATATTGGAGGAGCCTCAGGGGGAGTTGCCTTTGGTATGCGGGATTTCTGGAAACTTCACCCAACTCAAATTGATATTCGAAATGCCGCAACCGATAAAGCAGAAGTAACTATGTGGATGTGGTCACCCGATGCACAGCCCATGGATATCCGGTTTTATCATGATGGAATGGGCCAGGAAGTCGAGGGACCTCTTTCAGATGTTGAGCCGGTGGACGGTGTTGAGCCCAGTGTTCCTGATTCTCCTTATGCTAAACAGCTGGATGCGCTCAATATCACATACGAAGATTATGAACCCGGTTTCGGAACGCCTTATGGCGTGGCCCGGTCTACAGATCTATTTTTTGTGGCTTGTGGAGAAACTCCTTCCAAGAGTTTTCTTGGAAATTTTGCGGAATCAGTTGAGCAGCCGCCGCAATTAACCGTACAGCCAAAGGATTTCCATAACGCGGGGGTATTCAGCAATATGTGGGGGCTCCCTGATCGTTCCACGAAAAAACTAAGTGATCTCGAAGAACGACTGGATTGGTCCATCCAATATTACAACGATCAGGTGGATCAGCATCATTGGTATGGCTTCTGGGATTATGGAGATTTTATGCATACCTATGACACCGATCGTCACATGTGGCGATACGATGTAGGTGGCTATGCCTGGGATAATTCCGAGTTGTCCACAGATATGTGGCTATGGTATACCTTTTTGCGATCGGGTGACGTCAAGGCCTATCGCCTGGCTGAAGCCATGAATCGGCATAATCGCGACGTAGACATCTACCATCTGGGGCGATTTGCCAGACTGGGCACCCGTCACAATGTGCAGCATTGGGGATGCAGTGCAAAACAACTGCGTATTAGTACGAACATGAATCGCCGCTTCCACTATTTCCTGACAACCGATGAACGGACAGGAGATGTCCTTCATGAGATGCTTGAAGCAGACCGGCAACTGGCTAATATTAATCCGGTCCGAAAACTGCCGGGTCAACCGTTCAATGTTGAGGATAGCCGAATGAGTGTCGGCACCGATTTTGGATCCGCTGCCGCGAACTGGCTAACCGAATGGGAGCGAACCGGTGATCCGAAAGTCAGGGGATGGATTGAACAGGCCATGCGGTCGATCGGGGAATCCAAGTGGGGATTCTTCACTGGAAGCTTTGCCTATGATGTAGATACTAAAAAAATGACGGAGCCTGAGAACCCGCAACCAAGTGCTTCGCATTTGAACACCATGTTCGGTTTACCCGAGCTTTGCGCAGAATTGATTGAACTGATTGACGTTCCGGAATTCAAGGAAGCATGGCTGAACTATTGCCGCCTCTACAACGCTCCACAGGAAGTACAACAAGCCGAACTTGGAAATCAATACCGCGATCCTGGTTTTGTGCAATCTCATTCCAGAATCACAGCGTATGCTGCGGCCATGACGAATGATGAACAACTGGCGAAACGAGCAGTTCCGGAGTTGCTTGGCGATGAATGGGGCGTTCATGCTAATGCACCCAGAATGGAAAAGACCCTTTCTACCACCCGTATTGAGGGACCAGAAGTTCTCAACCCGGTTGATGAAGCTCCCTGGGTTAGCACCAATGATTCCGCCCAGTTTGGACTGGCTGCGATCCAGGTCTCCGCACTCGTCGGAGAGTACGTTAAATAACGACATTACGCATAAGAGGCGTGAAAATAGCAAACCGTGTTCATAAACAAAAAAAGGACAAACCATTTGAGCAGGATTTGTCCTTTTTTCTAAAAGACGGCTAACCGGGTATCCCGAAGTATTTTTGGAATCTATTTCAGTATAAAACCATATTGCTCCACAGAAACTCACTAAAATTTACATATAATCTTCCAGATTGATAATTCCCTCAATCAGCAAGCGCGTCATCTTTTTGCTTTTCCACCCCTTGACCAGCCGTTCAGCAGCTTCAGCTTCTTTCCGGGTAGCGAATTTATGACGATATACGATATTCCAGGGTCGATAGCGTTGGGTAAATCCCTTATTCTCGCCGTTATGATGGGGGAGGCGTCGGTCTGGATCATCAGAGGATCCGTAATAGTATTTCTCTTGTATTTCTGAACGGAGGATGTATAAATAGCATGCCATAGCCTTAAACAAAAAAAGGACAATTCATGATAAGTTGAATTGTCCTTTTTCTAAAGCTCCCCGGGTAGGATTCGAACCTACGACCGATCGGTTAACAGCCGATTGCTCTGCCACTGAGCTACCGAGGAATGTGTGTGATGCAAAAAAATCAATAAATCAAAAACGGATTCGAACCTACGCCCCGACAGCGGTCGGGGTAACAGTCCCGATTGCTCTGCCACTGAGCTACCGAGGAATGTGTGTGTGTTGCAATAAAATCAATAAATCAAAAACGAATTCGAACCAACGCCCCGACAGCGGTCGGGGTAACAGTCCCGATTGCTCTGCCACTGAGCTACCGAGGAATGTGTGTATTGCAAAAAAAATCAATAAATCAAAACGGATTCGAACCTACGCCCCGACAGCGGTCGGGGTAACAACTCCCGAAAGCATTCGGAACTTTGCCACTGAGAAAGATAATCTAATTATTGAATCAGAATTTCAACCTTAGGCGTTCAAAAACAATAAATGTTTCGTTCGAACGGGTGCAAATATAAGGTGTTAAAACGTCGTAAGTCAAGTAACATTTCAAAAAAAAGAATCTTTTTTTTGATGAAATAAAAAAGCTGCTCTAATGAGCAGCTTTAAGTCTAATATTCGCAGCAAGTTCGTTTAAACCTTACCACTGTTCTTCATTTCCTGAATTTCAAGCCTGATCTCCTGAGATACTTTCTTAATCTCCTGAAGCGTCTTGCGGGCACGGGTACCTGCAGCCTTATTGCCTTTTTCATAAAACTTTTCCATGTCAGGCTCCAACTCGGAAATTAAGGATCGTACCTGTTCAATTCTGCTCATAAAACTCCTTGGTTAGTTAATGTTTACAATTTATTCCAATTAAGAAACTGACCAAAACTATGTAACCGAAAGATAAGGATCAAATTAAAAACCGCATTTCTTTTCAATTAAAGCGGTTTTTTACAAATCAAGAATTGTACAATTTTTTATATCTGGGTAATTCTGAAAATCTGTGGCTGTTGTCAATTTTCCATTTAATAAATTATTGTGAAATTCATCAGGTACTCTCTGCTGTATAAATTCACCGGCATTCTCGATCTCACTCAGTTTTGACGGAAGTTCTTTTTTTATGATGTCATCGTCTTCACTTTTCGTAAACAGGTAAAGGTTTTCTGTTTCAAATTTTTCCATCAACAATCCGGCAAGTACCGGTAGTTTTGCATGCACCGGTTTGTCTTCTTGCAATGAATAAATCAGCGTCGAAAGTAACAGTACCGGCTGTGTTGGGAGTTGTCTGAACTTGTCTAAATCAACATCTATTCCGGAATTGTCGATAGTGATCATCTCACGCTGGTATCCGTTCAGTCCGATGGCGGATACTCCCTGATCGGCCAGCAGTGCAATCAGCCGGTGATTCAAATCTTTTATGGCACGGATTCTGGCGTCTGCACGCATCACACCCGTTTGAATGATCCGGTCTGTGTAGGCACTATCGGAATGAAGAATCAGCCCTCGTTCACTATGACTCGCTACGGCTTTCGCAAAAGACGTTAGAAAAAGTCCGTTATCAAGATGGTCATGATCTAAAACTGCGATATATTCAATGTTCATTTTTGAGCTGACTGGATGAAAATGCAAAGGGGAGAAGATGTTCAGTTTTGTGTGTGGAGACGGTTAAATCGCCGTGGTGCAGTTCTACGGTTTTACCCGGCATCCACTCCATCAAAACCTGGCGGCAAGCGCCGCACGGACTGCTGAAGTCGCCTTTCGGGGCATACACTTCAAGTTTATTGAATGATTGAATTCCGGCAGAAACTGCCCTGAAAATAGCCAGTCGCTCGGCGCATAATCCGAGACTCCAGGAGCTTACTTCAACGTTCACTCCGGTGACCACACCGTCATCGGTGTAAAGGAATGCAGCAACAGGAAAATCAGAATGTGGAGTTACCGCTTTGGGAATTAGCGCCTCAGACAATTGCAGGCTTTTTTGTTGACCGTTTTCCAATATCGGATGGAAAAGATCGAGTGTTTCAGGAACAGCTTTTCGTTCTTGCAGATTGTATTCACTAATCCAGTAGGGATGAAGTTCATTGGTATCGGTTTCGGCATAAAATGATACCGGCTGATCCCCGTTCGCCAGACAGCTGCAGATCGCCCCGTGAAGCGGTGTGATCGTAAGGGGAAACGAGATATTCTCAACCCGAACCCCGGGATACCACAGGCCTGATTTTCCCTCAACTACGCACCAGTCACCGGAATGGTCAGAATAGGGTGAATAGGAGTAGGTTTCAAGTTGGTTAATCTTCTTCATTGATCAAACTTTTCATAATTGCATCGGCAACATCAGCTCTCAGGCGTCCAATTCCTCCGCCAAGATCTCTGTTGGGATAGGTCCGGTTTGTTAATATAATGATTGCCATGTTTTCATCAGGATCAATCCAGAGGCTTGTACCGGTAAACCCGGTGTGCCCAAACGTATTGGCGCCTGTCAGCGATCCCGCAGAACTGAATCCATCACTTTTCATGTCGTAACCATACGCCCGCTGGTTCAGCGGTGACTGGTTGCTAGTAAATGTTTCGATGATTTCCCCCGATAAATATCTTCTGCCCGCATATTCACCGCCGTTCAGTATCATTTGGGAAAAGATGGCGATGTCCCGGAGATTGGAAAAAAGCCCGGCGTGACCCGCGACACCATCCATAAAATAGGCGCGTTCATCGTGTACCACACCATGGACGGTCCCTCTGTTATAGACGTCGTCAATTTCCGTTGGAGGTATTCTCCGGGTCATCCAGCGGCCTGAAGAAGCGGGATTATACCGGGTTGAAAACATATTCATCGACCGGAAAAATTGATTGCGAACAAACCGGTCGATGCGATCTCCTGTGATCTGTTCCACGATTTCTGCAAGCAGAATAAAGCCGAGATCACTGTACGTATACTGTTCACCGGGAGCGGCTTCGAGCGGTTCATTCCGGATTGCATCCAGAATTTCGCCGCGGGTTTTAAGTCTGTCAACATATGTTCTGAATGCAGGTAAACCGGATGTGTGCAGTAACATCTGCTCGATAGTGATATCTCGTTTATCATCACGGTCAAACTCGCTAATATAATCTGCAACCCTGTCATCCAGTGATAGTCTGCCGTCATCAACCAATTTCATTATCGCTGTAGTTGTGGACATCACCTTGGTTAATGAAGCAAGATCGTACACGTCAGAATCCCGAACAGGCTGCGTTTTGGAATAGTCATGATAACCGTAACCTTCACTCCAGACCAGGGCGCCATCTTTCATCACACCAACAGCTCCTCCGGGAAATACAGAATCGTCAATGGCTTGCTGCATAATCAAATCCACTTCAATGAGTTTTTCGGTCCGCAGTGCAACCGATTCCGGAATATCGAACCGCAATGATGTGTGATTAAACTCAAGCCCATCACCAATCTGGTACATGCCGGGAATTTCTGCCGTCAGTTTTCCGCCAATATTTGCAGCTCCAAAGAGTCCGGGAACAGACTGACGAACCTGGTTTGCATCTGTTGACCAAGCCAGTACGTGCGAATCAACATCCCGCAGATCCCGAACGATATACGGATTACCAAAAGCCATCAGCATGGAAGGGGTATTCACTTTTGTTAACTCCACCGTGATGTCCCGTAATTCATCCGGCAGCTGAATGGGCTGATGGGATCGAACCATAATAAACGAACCGATGACCACAAGGTCGGCATTTCGTGCGGCTTCAAGAATCGATTCTTTCTCCTCGTCAGTCGTTCTTCGATCAATATTTCTATAGGTGACACGCTCGTGATACTGCCGGAATTCACGGGCCAGATTACTGCCGGTTGAGCCGGACCTGTCATCAGCAACGGTTACAACCAAAACATTCGGAAACTTGGCTTCTGTAATTGGCAGAATATTTCGATCATTTCGAAGCACGGTGAGCGACTGCCTTGCAATCGAGTTGGCAATTGCCTGGTAGTTCAGTGTATTGATTTCGAGGCCAAGCCGATTGATATCCACATCCGGCTGTTCAAAAACACCCCGCTCTTTTTTCAAAGTCAGCAGTTTCTGAACTGAACGATCGATTCTCTCTTCAGAAATTCGCCCCATACGCACAGCCTGTTCCACATCGGCGATTGCTGTAAGTTCATCCGGACTAATGAGCATAAGGTCGGCACCGGCAAGCAGGGAGAGCACAACAGCTTCGCCAGGGGAGTAGTGATCGGTAATTCCCTGCATTTCCAGTCCATCGGTAACTACAAGGCCGTTAAAACCGAGGGAATCGATCAGTATTCTGTTTAAAACGGTTTCATCAAGTGTGGATGGCCGGCCGATATTTTCACTGATACCGGGATATGCGATATGAGCGCTCATCACACTTTGCAGGCCATGTTCGATATTTACGCGAAATGGTACGAGTTCCAGCCCGTTGATTCGGTCGTAATCGTGCGAAATCGTGGGAAGGGCGAGGTGCGAATCGATATTGGTATCGCCATGACCCGGAAAATGTTTGGCCGTTGCCAGAATGCCTTCACTTTCAAGTCCCCTGATAAAATGGTTGCCAAATATTGAGACAGTTTCCGGCTCTCCGGCAAATGAGCGCACATTAATCACCGGGTTATCAGGATTGTTATTCACATCCAGAACGGGGGCAAATACCTGGTGAACACCGAGCGCTTTTGCTTCTTTCGCAGTGATTTTTCCTTTCAGATAAGCATTTTGAGGATCTCCGGTGGCTGCAATCCCCATTGCCGGTGTAAATCGCGTGGTACCCCTGACTCGCATCGCAGCTCCGAATTCCATATCCTGTGTGATCCACAGCGGTATTTCGGCCAGTTGCTGGAGTTGGTTGGTCATTACAGCCTGGCCGTATACGTCACCCTGCATGAAAATTATTCCGCCGATTTTCTGATCGCGTACCAGCCTTTTCAGCCGAAGATATCGCGCTTCATTTTCATAGGTAAACGAACCGTAAGCCGGAACCACAAATAGCTGGGCTATTTTTTCACGCAAACTCATGGATGCAAGCAGAGAATCCACATTAAGATCTGTGTCGTATTCAATTTTCTCTGGAGCTTCAAGCGGCGATTCCGAGGGTTCAAGAAGCACGGGAGTTTCTTCTTTTTCCCGAACTTCTGTTATCGGTTCTGATGTTCTGCATGAAGAGAACACAAGCGATAGAATGAGTATGGCGGGTACAACTATTTTAATGTGGGTGATCTGGTTGATCATGGATAAAATGGGTAATGATTTCAGATGATTGTTCTTACAAGCGATATTACCGACGGTTACCCGGTTGTAACGTCATCGTTCGGTAATTGATTTCGTTGAAAAATGTGCTGTCTGTATAAATACTTCTGTAACGACCATCAAGCCATAGATCGGTCTGATCTCCGTAATTTGCTGACAATGCATGGCCTGACTGCCCGGTTGGCAGAACGGATAATGAACGAGAGGGTGAATTAAAATCAATAATTCTGCGGATGGATGGACCGAGAATCACGGAAAAGGGATCGTTCCAGCTGTATTCTGCTTTATTGATCGTCATTCCGTGTCCGGCAGCCGGGTGCGGGCCGCTGCTTAACAGATTGTTTACGATTAATCTTAGAGCTGCAGGTGTATCAGGATGTTCGGAGATTTCACCGAGCAGGGGTGGTTTTAAATTCAATGTATGAACCGATTCCCAACGCCATTCAAATGATTCCGGGCCTAATTCCCGGGAAAGCTGATCTATCGTCTGCTGCATTGCTGAACGAACGGTTTCATTTCTGAAAGCGATATTCGCTTCCTCCACAACATTAAAAAAGGAGCTGCCATCAGACAAAATATGTGTCACCATCTGAACAGGTATATACTCAAGCCTCACAAGCCCTTCATACAGTTCTTCCGGAATATCTCTCTTCAGGATAAGTTCGGAAAGGTAAAGAAAAAAGAGGTCGAAAATAGTGGCGGCAGTTGAGTTTACACTGTAGTTATAATCCCAATTTTCGAAATAAGTAAGCACATCACTGAACTCATTATTCATTTGAGCTGACCGGAGCAACGGAATGATGATTTCCAGAATGATTTCAGCGTGCTCAGAGTAAATATCATTCTGAATTTGCTGCATCGTTTCGGCATTTGCGGATTCATTTTCATTCAGCAGGTATTCAATCCGGCTAATTCTGGATGGATTTGCCCAAAACCGCCCAATGTAATATGGGTATGTTTCTGCCGCTACTTTGTTATTCGCGTGGGCAACAAAGCCCCTGTCCGGATTGATTTCGCGGGGAAGTTCATCGAATGGAATCCATTCTTCCCAGCGATGTTCCGAATTCCATCCATCCCGGAACATATACGCCTCATCGCTGCGAATCGGCAAATTGCCAGCACCAATAAGGGCAATGTTATCTTCCCGGTCGGCGTAAATAAAGTTCATAGCAGGTGAACCGAATTCACTCAATGCATTCAAGAATTCATCTAAATCTGACGCTCGATTCATCTCGTAGAAAGCACCCAGCTCATGGCTGATCTCGTGCCCGGCCCATCGCATTGCAACCGGCTGCGTTCCGATGATTTCGCTGTCAGGATGAACTGAATTGATAAGTGGTCCGTGAATTGTGTGTGGAATCCGAAGCAGATAATCATCAGAGCCATTTATTTCAATAATTTCCTGCTGCCAGGTGAATGTGTTGTAGACAGCCTCACCGTTTAAACTATCAGCCAGGTATTCTGACGGATTTTGGGGATTACTTTGCATCAGAAAGAAATCTGTATCGTCAGCCATCATATTTGTGATACTCCAGGCAAGATCTTGATTCTGACCCAATACCACAAAAGGAGCCCCGGGGATGGTTGCCCCCGTAATCGAAAGTCCGGGGGAGTTCTGGCTGACTTCATACCAAAATCCGGGCATACTCAGCCCCATATGCGGATCGCCGGCAAGTATCGGCAAACCGGAATAGGAACGATCACCATTTACGGCCCATGCATTGCTTCCGACAGCAGAACCCTCTTTTTGCAGCTGACGCCTCACACGGATTTCACGATCTATAAAAGGTTTAAATATATCTTGTAATGAGTTGTCTGGGTTGTGATTATGAGATAAAACAGGAGCATCAGCGTCAGGAAATAGTTGTTGTAATCTATTGCCGCCAATTGATTCTGCAATTAATGCAAGGCTGATTTCACTCTTCCAGTGCATGTTCTGATCCCATGCCATTAAGCGGGAAACAGCGATGGAGTGAGCAGGTGTCCACCGGGGCGGGTCAAGTCCGAGGAGGGTTAGTTCAACCGGTTTTTTTCGGGGATATTTTTCCGTGTAGGCATTGATACCGTCAGCATACCGCTGCAAAACGGATAGGATCTCGTCGGGTGTTTCTTGCTCTATTTTCTGTGCTGTCCGCCAGATTCCTAAGGTTCGCTGATGAATATCAATCTCCAGAAATTCTTCACCGAGAAACTCAGCAAATCGTCCCTCGGCCATCAGTTGAGACAAGGTGAGCTGCCATAGCCGATCCTGGGCATGAAGATAGCCCATCGTAAAATAGAGGTCGTCATCCGTTTCGGCGTAAATATATGGAACTCCGTACGGGTCCCAGTGCACGTCTGCCGGCTGGGTTATTCCATCTATGTTTATGGTACCCGTGTGATCGGGAAGCTGATTATAAAATGTATGGTATACTGCAATCGAAGCAATTCCTACAAACAGAATGATAAAAAACAGAGATAACTTAAAAAATAACCTCATCAGCCGGGTGTATGTAAAGCAGTAATTTAGATTTGTAAATCCTCGCTAAAATACATACTCTCACTGCCGAATGAAACGTATTGAACACAGAATTTAGATATTTGAACAATGAGTAAAATTGAAAGAGTTGCGGTAGTTGGAGGCGGTACGATGGGAAATGGAATCGCCCAAATATTTGCCATGAATGGATTTTCTGTTACGCTGATTGAAACGCGGCAAGAACTCGCTGAGAAAGCACTAAGTACAATTGAAAAAAACCTCGGCCGGATGGTCAGTAAAGAGAAGATCAGCGAGGAAGAAAAGGAAGCCACACTGGAGAGAATTGAATCCTCAACAGATACAGCATCGGCGGTAAAAGATGTGGATTTGGTGATTGAAGCCGTTCCTGAGCTGTATGACATCAAAAAGAAAGTTTTCCAGACGATTGATGAAAATGCACCTGAACACGCGATTTTTGCCAGTAATACATCATCTATTTCCATAACCAAACTGGCTGAATGTACCGGCAGGCCGGAGCAGTTTATCGGGATGCACTTTTTTAATCCTGTTCCGGTGATGAAACTGGTTGAAGTGATAAACGGACTGAAAACGGACCCAGAAATCACCGATCAAATTATCAGTCTGTCCGATCAGCTGGGTAAAGTTGCGGTACCGGCTAATGACTCACCAGGCTTTGTCTCAAACCGCGTGCTTATGCCGATGATCAACGAGGCGATTTTTTGTGTGTATGAAGGCGTTGCCGAGCCGGAAGATATCGACAGCATCATGAAGCTTGGGATGGCTCACCCGATGGGCCCCCTTCGCCTGGCAGATTTTATCGGCCTGGATGTATGCCTCGATATCCTGGAAGTTCTCTACGAAGGATTCAAAGACCCGAAATACCGTCCATGTCCGCTTCTCGTGAAAATGGTAGATGCTGGTAAACTCGGTAATAAAACAGGCGAGGGATTTTTTACCTATTAAAAATCTATATCAGTTTGTCGATTGTAAATATTTTAGGCGAATCGATAGTTTTTATTACGAAGTGAAAAAGTATCCGAAACACATTTTACTCATTTTATCCGCACTTTCAATGAGCGGCCTGTGCATTGAAACTCTTACGATCAATAAAAAAATTGAAATAACTCTATGATCGATCTACGCAGTGATACGGTAACCAAACCCACGCCCGGTATGCTTCAGGCGATGGTGAAGGCTGAAGTGGGGGATGATGTTTTTGGTGAAGACCCCACGGTGAATCGTTTTGAAGAGAAGATGGCCGCTCATTTTGGAATGGAAGCCGGGCTGTTTGTACCAAGCGGCACGATGAGCAACCAGCTCTGCCTGAACGTTCTCACACAGCCGGGAGATGAAGTGATCATCGATGAACTGGGGCATGTATTCAATTACGAAACGGGAGCTGCTGCGCATCTTTCCTCTATTCAATTACGTCCGGTAAAAGGAACGCGCGGAAAACTCACCCCTGAGCAGATTGAACCCGCAATTCGAACCACGAATGAGTGGGATCCGCTGAGTCGGGTGATCGCTCTTGAAAATACAACGAACAAGGGTGGAGGTGCATGTTATTCCAAAGAAGAGCTTACGGAAATCAGAAAGCTCGCTGACCGGCATAATCTTGCCGTTCATCTCGACGGGGCGAGAATCTGGAATGCGATGGCTGCAACAGGAATCGATGCGTCATTTTTTGGATCCATCGCAGATACAATCTCTATCTGTTTCAGTAAAGGATTGGGAGCTCCAGTCGGTTCGATGATGCTTTGTTCCAGGGAACAAAAAAAGAAGGCACGGCGATATCGCAAAATGTGGGGAGGAGGGATGCGTCAGGTCGGTTTGCTCGCCGCCGCCGCAGATTACGCGGTAGAAAATCATCTGCCGTTACTCAAAAAAGATCATGAAAGAGCGCGGCAGTTTGCTGAAACGGTGCACCGGTCTTCGCATTTTAATATCACAATGGAAACTGTTGAGAGCAACATCGTTCTGTTTGATACCATCGAAAAGTCAGCCAAGGAGTGGGTAGAAGTGTTCACTTCAAACGGAATCGGCGTTGTACCGTTTGGACAGCATACTGTCCGGGCGACTTTCCATTTTCAAATCACGGATGATCAGTATGACCAGCTGTTAAGTACCGTTTCAGAACTTTGATGCAGTAAGTTTCGGGATTTTAAACGCTTTTAAAAAAAGAGAAAGTAAACTGAAATGAACCGACGAAATCCTGTAGCAGGAAAAACTGTGCGAATTTTGCGCACAGTCCCTGCTTTTTCATCAGGATTTTATCTGATAGGCATTACTGTCGGATCCACTTCAGGATATCTTTAAACCCTGCGCTGCTTCCGTAACTCAGGATTCCCACCTTGTAGATTTTCGCACTGAGCCACATGGTGCCGATAAAGGTGACAATCATCAGAATAATAGACAAACTAAGTTCCCAGAACGGCACATCACTGATCGCAATTCGCGTAATCATCACAATTGGGGCGAAAAATGGCACCAGGGAACCGACGACTGAAATGATACCATCAGGATTTTTTACCGCCTGAAACATGATAAAATAAGCGATAAATATCGGAGCCATAATGGGTAGCATCAACTGCTGAGTGTCCGTCTCTGAATCTGCGGCAGAACCTACAGCTGCAAATAGCGAACTGTAGAGAAAGTAACCCAGGAAAAAGAATACGATAAAAAATACAATGAGCGATGTTTCAATGGTTGGAATACTCGTAAGAATAGGAATATCGGTCTGTGCGGCAACTTCACCCATCGCTTGCTCCGCATCGCCGCCATTCGCGAGAAACATCGATAGCAGGGGAGCTGCGAGCAATCCAAGTCCCACGATTGTGATACCCCAAATACCGATTTGCGTGAGAGCCAGTGCACCCACGCCCAACATTTTCCCGGTCAGAAGCTCAATCGGCTTTACCGAAGAGGTGATTACTTCAATAATGCGGTTTGATTTTTCTTCAATGACCCCCCGCATAATGTAACCGCCGTAGCTGAATATGGCGATGAATATGATGAATCCCATGGCAAAACCTACGCCCGAAAGAAATGCGGTGTCATCGTCCTGTTCTTCACCGGCGTCCGTAAGCCGCCGTGACTCCACACCAATACGACTTGCAAAGATCTGCTGTATTTCATCCGATACCTCCGCACGCAAGAGTTTTTCTTCACGGATCACATCCCGAAGATCACTTCTGACGGAAGAAAGCAGAGTAAGCCCACCAGAACCGGTATAAATCAGCTCAAGCGGTATGTTCTCTTCGATATTTCGTTCATCAATCTGAACATACCCGGTGATTTCACCCCGCTGAGTCATGGCACGAAGTGTATCAATTTCAACATCGCTAACATCAAGGTAACGCTGCGGATCGCGCTCAACCAAAGATTGAACCACGGCACCGCTGTTATCATGAATACCAACTTCGTAGGAAACCTCACTGTCCCATATAATGACAAGGAATCCAATTCCGTAAATTGCAATAATGCCGATTGGAACCAGAAGTGTAGCAGCTATGAACCCTTTGCTTTTTACGCGCGTGAGATATTCCCGCTTCAATACTAAAAATACTTGTCTCCAACTCATACTAATGCTTCTTGTTCAGTTTTGATATTATCTGCTCCAACGGTGGAAATAAAAATCTCATTCAGAGAGGGTTCAACCAGTTCAAATTTATGAATCTCAGCGTGCTCAATGGCTGATTTTAAAATTGCTTGCGGGTCCTGTCGATCCAGGATTCTTATCTCAGCGAAATTAGTTGATCTGTTATTGACTCGCACATCAGAAAGTTTATCGATAAAACTTCCATCTCCCTGGAATTCAATGAGAACCGTATTTTTTCCAAAGTCCTTTTTTATTTTTCGAAGATTTCCTTCCAGTACCATTTTCCCGTTATTGAACAGGCAGATATCATCACACATTTGCTCAACCTGTTCCATTCGGTGTGTTGAAAAAAGGATAGTTTTTCCTTTTTCACGAAGCTCAATGATAATCTCTTTCAAAAGCTCGCTGTTGATAGGATCCAGCCCGCTAAACGGTTCATCAAAAATATAGATATCTGGATCGTGAACGATGGTTGCAATGAACTGAATTTTCTGACTCATCCCCTTGCTGAGCTCTCCTACGGTTTTCATGTGCCAGTCGGATGCGCCGAACCGCTTGAGCCAATATCGGATCTGTGTTTTTGCATTTTCAACACTCATCCCTTTGAGCTGAGCCAGGTAAATGAGCTGTTCACCAACTTTCATTTTTTTATAAAGCCCGCGCTCTTCGGGCATATAACCGATTAGTTTCTGAGTGCGCGGACTCACTTTTTGATTGTTGATGGTGATGGAGCCCTGATCCACCGGGATAATGTAATTAATCATCCGGATCGTAGTTGTTTTTCCGGCACCGTTCGGCCCAAGAAGCCCCGTGATTTTCCCCTTTTCAACGTTGAAAGAGACATTCTCTACCGCTTTGGTCTCTCCGAATGTTTTACTAAGGTTTTTAACTTCAATAGTGTGCTGTGGCAGCATGATGATTCTGTGAATTAATAAAAATGACTGTCTGAAAATCTGATACTCTGATGTTTATTGAAAGTAAAATCTGAAGTTTTTCTGAATAAAAATGCAATTTAGTATTCTCTTTTTGTAGATTATCCGTACGTGGATAAGGCTTTAGATAACAAATATTTCGTCAAAAGTACGTAGGTTTATTCAATTAGTTTCGAACAATATGAAGATCACACACATTACAGCCGAATGCTATCCTGCAGCTAAAGCAGGTGGATTAGGCGATGTAGCCGGTGCACTACCCAAGTATTTAAATAAAGAGGGCCACAGTGCCGAAGTGCTGCTCCCGTTCTACGAAACAGACTGGCTGAAGAATGTAGAAACGGAACTGATTTATGAAGGTACATTTCCATATCACTCCAAAAGTTTTCCATTTTCAATTCACCGGGTAAAGAAATCAAAGCTTGGGTTTGAACTCTACCTGGTTGAAATCCCGGGAAGATTTGACCGGCCCGGAATTTATATTGATCCGTGGTCCGGCCATCCATACTGGGATGAACGAGAGCGTTTCTTTTCCTTTCAAATCGCCTCTCTTGAATGGTTGATTTCGCGTCAGAGCAGGCCGGATATAATTCACTGCCACGATCACCACACCGCGCTTGTACCATTTATGATGAAAGAGTGTTTTCGGTTTGATGCATTCCGTGATATACCTTCCGTTTTAACAATCCATAACGGGGAATACCAGGGGCGTTATCCGATGGATGTGTATCAGTCGCTTCCGGCATTTAATTTACAAAATTTGGGTGTTCTTCAGTGGGATGAGGGATTAAACTGTCTTGCTGCAGGGATAAAATCTTCCTGGAAAGTAACTACGGTTTCAAGGGGGTATATGAAAGAACTTCTCACCTTTTGTAACGGACTTGAAATACTGTTGCAGCACGAGCAGGAAAAAACAATGGGGATCGTAAATGGAATAGATCCTGAAGTTTGGAACCCGAAAACAGACCCGCTGATTGATACGAACTATACCACTACAAAAGCGGATGTTGGAAAAGAGAAGAATAAAAAAGCGCTCAGTGAATTCTTTTCGATTCCGGGTGACCGCCCGCTTTTTTCGTTTATCGGGCGCCTGGTTCGCGAGAAAGGTGCTGATTTACTCCCCGATTTGATACGATCGTGCCACAGCCAGGGTGTGGAAGCTTCGTTTATTGTTTTGGGAACGGGCGACCCATCTCTGCACAATTTATTTAAGAAACTCGAAAGTGAATATGTTGGTTATTTTGATTCAAGGCTAGAATACAATGAACAACTCGCTCATTTAATTTATGCGGGAAGCGATTTTCTGATGATGCCGTCAAGGGTAGAACCGTGCGGGCTTAACCAGTTTTACTCTATGAGATACGGAACAATTCCCGTAGTTCGTGGAGTAGGCGGCCTTGCTGATACTGTAATCGATATTTCCCACAATGACGGTTACGGAATTGTGTTTGACAATTTTAATTTAGAAGAGTTTGTTGAAGCAGTAAAAAGAGGAGTTGATATATTTGGGAAAAAAGAGTTGTTTGAAAACGTACGAAAGAAAGTGATGAAACTCGATTTTTCCTGGAAACGTTCTACGAAAGAATATATTGAGATGTACAAATCCATAATCCCGAAATAAACCGAACTCATGAAATCATCTACAATTGCGATTATTCTGGGCGGGGGTAGGGGAACTCGTCTGCATCCGTTAACCGGTCACCGAAGTAAACCTGCCGTTCCTGTAGCTGGAAAATACAGGCTGGTTGATATTCCCATCTCCAACTGCCTGAATTCCGATATTCGCAAAATTTATGTTCTCACTCAGTTTAATTCTGCTTCCTTAAACAGGCACATCAAAAACACCTATAATTTTGATCTGTTCAGCCACGGTTTTGTTGATATTCTCGCTGCCGAACAGACACCTAAAAGCCAGAATTGGTTTCAGGGGACTGCAGACGCTGTCCGACAGTCGATCCACCACATGTCTAATCACGATTATGAGCATGTATTGGTTTTATCGGGTGATCAGCTCTACCAGATGGATTTTCGTAAGGTGATGGATCATCATAAAGAACAGGGAGCGGATCTTACCGTTGCTACAATACCGGTTACTGGCGATGATGCCACCGGCTTTGGAATCATGAAAACGAACAAGGAGGGAATGATCGACAGTTTTGTTGAAAAACCTTCTCACGATGAACTCTCAGAATGGAAAAGCAGAACCTCCCCGGAACTGAAAGAGAAAGGGAAAGAGTATCTGGCCTCAATGGGGATTTATGTTTTCAATAAAGAGGTAATGAAGAGGCTCTTCAATGAAAATCCCGATGCTACTGATTTTGGAAAAGAGATCATCCCCAAAGCGATCAAAGAAGGCACAAAAGTGTCGAGCTACTCGTTTGATGGATACTGGACAGATATCGGTACAATCAAATCATTTTTTGAGGCGAACCTGGAGCTTACCGATACACTTCCAGCATTTAACCTCTATGATGATGAACAGCAAATTTACACCCGTGCACGCCTTTTGCCGGCATCCAAGCTCGCAGGCACCAACCTCGAGCGTGTGATTGTTTCTGAGGGATGTATCATCGAAGCGAGCCGGATCGAACGTTCCGTGGTTGGAATTCGATCAAGGATTGGCAAGGGTACCAGCATCGAGGAGTCAATTATTATGGGTAATGATTATTTTACTACCCGCGAAGATCTGGCAAACCGCTCTACAGACCGTCCCCTAATGGGAATCGGAGAACGATGTTTTCTCAGCAAAACGATTGTCGACAAAAATGTGAGAATCGGTGACGATGTGAAAATCGTCGGCGGCTCCCATCTCGAAGACGGTAAATTTGACAACTATTATGTAGTGGATGGAATTGTAATTATCCCGAAAGGAAAAGTTATTCCAGACGGATTTAAACTCGGATAACCGAGTATCTTTCGTTCTATAATAAGTACCCTGGTTTGAGAATAATCCCTTTTGGATTTTCTCAGTCCGGGGTTTTTTATTTACCGAATGACAGAACCTGAACCGGATCTGTTTTGGCCGCAATACGGGCCGGCAGCCACGATGCGAGAGTACAGAGAAGAATTGTTAAAGCACCCACGATAAAAAAGTCGATAAGATGTGGTTCTACCGGTGCTGTGCTCATATAATAATTTTCTTCAGACAGCGGAATAATGTTGTATGTAGTCTGTATGAAATAGAAAAAGAGAGAAATTCCAATTCCGATAACCAATCCGGTGACAGCTACAAAGAATCCTTCAAGCAGAAATATTTTTCGAATTGCGCGGCTTTTTGCACCCATTGTTTTTAAAATTCCAATATCCCGGACTCTCACAAGTACCATCATCAAAATAGTGCCAATCAGGTTGAATGCGGCCACAATTACCATCACACCAATCACAAGCGGAATGGTTTCTTCCTGCAAATCGATCCAGGCAAAAATATTGCGGTAGGTTTGATAGACATTTTCTGTCACCAAAGGAAACTGGGTGCCGTCGCGAATAGTTGCATAGACCGGACGAATGTCGCTTATGTTCGAAGCGTTAATCTCCATCATAGATGCCTGGCGGGTACCCAGTCCGAAAAGTGTGCGCACGGTTGAGATGTCGGCTACAGCAAAATTATCATCAAACCGGTCAATTCCCGTCTGGTATATACCGCTTAGGTAGTATTGACGGATCTCAGGTGTGTTTAAAGGCGAGGGGAGTCCGTCGAGTGCAAAAACCGTCACTCTGGAACCGAGCACAGCCCCGATCTCTTGCGCAAGTGAATGCCCGAGAACAATGCCCGGCAACCCGTCCTCATTTCGTTCTACGTTGTACTCACCCTCAATGATGTAGGTATGGAGCTGGGTAAGATCACCTCCCGGCGTAATCCCTTTTAAAACCGTTCCGCTGATGTCTCCAGCGGATTGAATCATCACATCACCCAGAATTACGGGCTCAACCTGTTCAACTCCTTCAAATCCGGCCAGATAGGTTTGAAGTGTGTCGGATCTCTGGATAGGTTCGCTGGCAAGAAATGGCTGAACCGTGATGTGAGGTGCAAACCCGAGAATTTTCTCGTTAATAGAAGATTTAAAACCGTGCACAATAGCCAGTGAGATCAACAAGCCGGCAGATCCAACTGCAACACCAATAATCGCCATAATTTTTATAAAAGAGAGAAAACCCGAGTCTCTGTTGCTCCCTTTAAAATATCGACGGGCAATATACCAGGTAAAATTCATGAACGGTTTTAAGTGCGTGTGTTTTTTTGATAGATGAGGCTAACGTGTGATACCCCGGTATGTTTCGGCAACAGATTTTTAGGCCAAATTCGCCGAAGAGTAAAAGTAAAATGAGATCTGAGCACTTTTAAACTTCAGCTGCTATAGCCGGATGTAATTATGATTCGGTTTCTGGCCGCATCTGAGGGAAGAAAAGTACATCCCTTATAGAATCTGAGTTCGTCATGATCATCGCCAATCGGTCGATCCCGATTCCAATTCCGGCTGTCGGCGGCATTCCGTATTCAATCGCCCGAAGAAAATCTTCATCAACCGTCATCGCTTCATCATCACCCTCAGCCCGCAATCGCGCCTGTTCTTCGAATCGTTCGCGCTGATCCACCGGGTCGTTCAGCTCTGTAAAGGAGTTGGCAATCTCTTTTCCATTGCAAACGGCTTCAAATCGTTCCACAAGTCCATCTTTCGTGCGATGTTTTTTCGCCAGCGGACTCATTTCAATGGGGTAGTCTGTGATAAACGTGGGCTGAATGAGATTGGGTTCAACCGTTTCCCCAAAAATCTCGTCGATCAGTTTCCCTTTACCCATCGAATCATCTACTTCAATGTGGAGTTCTTTGGCGATCTTACGGATTTCATCCGTTTCTTTTTTGTAAAGATCATGACCAGTCTCATTTTTTATCGCTTCATACATCGGGATTCTTGGCCAGGGACGTTTAAAATCGATTTCGTGATCGCCCACCGTAACCTTTGTGGAGCCGTGAAGGGTAAGGGCAACTTTTTCGATCATCTCCTCCATGAAATCCATCATCCAGTTGTAATCTTTATACGCCACATAAAGCTCTACCTGGGTGAACTCCGGGTTATGAAAACGTGAAAGGCCCTCATTCCTGAAATCTTTTGAAAATTCGTATACACCGTCAAATCCGCCTACAATTAATCGCTTGAGATAGAGCTCGTTTGCAATTCGAAGGTAAAGATCCATATCCAGCGCATTGTGATGCGTAACGAACGGGCGTGCCGCTGCGCCACCATACACAGGCTGAAGAATCGGAGTCTCCACTTCAAGATATCCGCGATCATTCATAAAATTGCGCATCGTTTGAACCATCTGTGTGCGCTGACGAAAGGTTTCACGGACATCGGGGTTTACAATAAGATCAACATAGCGTTGGCGGTAGCGCTGCTCTTTATCTGAAAAAGCATCGTAAGTAATGGTTTCACCTTCATCATTTTCAACTTCTTTTGGAGTTGGAATCGGACGAATAGTTTTACCCAAAAACTCAAACTCTTCGGCGTGAACAGTGGTTTCGCCGGTTCTGGTTTTAAAAACGAACCCTTTTATACCGACGAAATCACCAATATCCACCATCTTCTTGAATACCTTATTGTATTCGGTGACGCCAACATCATCGCGGCGGATATAGATTTGTATCGTTCCCTGTGAATCCTGAAGCGTAAAAAATGAGGCTTTCCCCATAATACGGCGGGTCATAACCCGGCCGGCCACCGACACCCGCGGAGCATCCTCCTGCGATTCGGAGAAATACGATTCTTCATCATTTAAAATTTCTTGGGAGTGATGGGTTACATCGTAGCTGTAGGGAAAAGGATTTACATCAAGCTCCCGGAGCTGGTCAAGTTTTTCACGCCGGATTGCCTGCTGTTCACTGATACTCGGTTCGGTTTGAGACATATAAAATGGATGGATGCAGTTTGTATAAAAATTTAACAGCCAAAAATAAGAAAATTGCGGCCCAATTCGCATATCTTAATTCGTGGAGATGGAATGGGGGCATCCCCTGAATTTAATATCACAAACTACTAAGGAAGTTAGAGTACCTCTGGTGATTAAATCAAAATAGGTCCGCTAATTTGCCCTTACATCTTAAGAATTGCTATTTTAGAGTGATTAAAAATTTTATGTATCACGGCACATGACATCAAAAGAAGATCAGCCTACCTATATCAAAAAAACATTCTTTCCGCATTCGCTGATTGTTGCCATGAGAAAATTGCAACGTGAGATCACGAAAGAAAATCAGGTAGAGATAGAATCCAATTCCGGTAAAAATATTTTACAGGTGATGGTTTCGCAAAAGATGAATGGGAGGGAGGTGGAGTTTGTGACGAAAAAATATGAAAAACCACAAGCTTTTCTGAACGGAAACCCTATCTCTGTTAGTTTTTCACATACACCCACAGATGTATGTGCTGCTGTTTCTGAGGAATGGGTTGTGGGCATAGATATGGAATCGCAGGAGCGCACCGTATCCAGCAAGCTTGCAAACCGAATGAGAAATCACAAAGAGCTGCTCAAGTTTTATGATGAACATCCGATAATTCAAATATGGACCATGAAAGAGGCTGCGCTGAAAGCGATTGGCACGGGATTGCGAAAACCGATGAATAGTGTTCAGCTTTCTGCAGAATCAGATTACATATTTCGTGCAGAATTTGATAATGGAACTTTAGCAAATATTTGTAGTTTTCTACAAGATAAACAGTGGATATCCATCTGTTATATTTCATCACAATTATCTGAATCATTATTACCTGAATCATATGTGCCTATTCACACGGGAAGAGATCAAAGAAAAGCTCAATGAAGCCTCCGGAAACGTACAGGACTCATCGAACCCAACTCGAATCATATTTACACCTACATCGCTAAATCATTACTCCATCGAACGATTCAGTGAAGTGTATGCTCAGATTCACGATGGTGATTTTGATACTGTTGTGATTGTGGAGTCGCAACCCGGTACTCACGAGAAAAAGTTACCAATGCCGTCTCATAAGTCGTTTACTACAAGATTTGGAGAGGTGCCGGTGAATGATAAGCTGCGTAATGAACTCTGTGATGAAGACGACGACTTTTTTATTGATGATGAGGCGTTCAGCAAAGATCTGAGCCTGTTTGATCAGCTGCTTTTCCTGCAGAATCAGATAGATAACTTTTCCGTTTTAAGTTTGCAGATTACAGATGAATCTCCAGCTATCATTAAGGAACTTTCTGCTGCTCTTGAAGAAATCCTCGCATCGCGAAACGCACTGCTCATCTTTTGCTGTGATATTCACCACCTGGGCGTTGAACAGTTTAAAACAATAAAGAAACAAATCAAGGACGGCAACATACCCGGTTTGATGCACTCCATGAATTCAGGTGAAGTGAAAATGAAGGGTGCGGGTGCGTTTTTTGCGGGACTTCTAATCGCAAATAAATGGAATTTAAATGTTCAATTTTCTGAAACAAAGGGAGAAGAAATACCGATTTCAGGGTACGGAAAAGTCCAGTATCAACCTGTTTTTGGATGATGGGAAAATCTTCTGCTATTTCAGTTATCGGACCGGGCGCACTTGGGTCTGCGCTGATAAAACTTATCAATAAAAACCCCAAAATTACTACATTACAATCAGTTTGGGGTAGTAAATCATTTGATTCCTATTCTGTTCTTGATGGTGAAATAATTCATCAGCCTAACAATTCTCCTCAATCTGTTTCAGATTTTGGCCGTATTATTTTTATCACAACACCCGACGATAAAATAGCAGATATCGCCCAGGTTATTTCGGAACTTTCTGTTGACTGGAGCGGCTACAGCTTTGTTCACTTTTCAGGAAGTTTTAATAGCGATCTGCTGCATTCGCTCAAAAAGAAAGGTGCAAAAACGGCCTCACTTCATCCACTTCAAACATTTACAAAAGGTGACGCTGAGGAACGGTTTCACAATATCTGGTTTACTTTTGAAGGGGATACCAGCCTTTTTTCTGAACTTGAATCCTTGGTGAAAGCTGCTGGGGCGCGTGTGAAGAAAATCAGTTCGGAACAGAAAAAAGCAATGCACCTGGCCGCTGTGATGGCATCAAATTATATGGTTTCATTGATGGATGCTGTCCGGGAAGTAACCGATTTGTTTGAACTTGAAGATGGAGTGGCAATGCTTGAACCATTGATTCATCAGACCACACAAAATATTTTCGAAAAAGGAATTCCGGATTCACTCAGTGGTCCTGTTGCAAGAGGGGATCAACAGACGATCAAATCCCATTTGGATCAGATAAAAAACCATCCTGAACTGACAAATCTATACTCTCTTTTGGGTTTAAGAGCCGCCAAAATTGCTTTGAATAATGGCAGACTCGGTAAAGATCAATATCAGGAGTTAAAAACGTTATTTTCAGAGAAAAGTAAATTGTAATGGCTGACAATGATCTCTACCCGCGGATTTATGAAATATGCCGTACTATTCCGGCGGGAAGGGTCACCACATACGGAGCAATTGCCAGGGCAGTAGGAGTGGCGTCAGGCGCAAGAATGGTAGGTTATGCACTGAATGCTTCCATTGAATCAGAAAACGCCGTGCCGGCTCACAGAGTGGTAAACCGGCTGGGTCAGTTAACCGGCCGAGCCTACTTTCCCGGAGATACGATGCGAGAAAGGCTAAAGCAGGAAGGTATTTCTTTTACAGGTGAATACACGGTGGATATTGAAAAGCATTTTTGGGAGCCGGGTGAAAAAATGCAGGCTTAAACTTATGAAGTTATGTGAAGTTATAGCACAGTCGCTAATATCGGAAATAGTTGAATATAAGACTGTATTTACCGCACCCATCGTAAGCCAAAAGTAAACCCGAATTGATTTCCAAAAAGATCGCCACGATCCCAAGCAACATCGGTGAGCAGGAATACCGGTTGTTCAAACAAAGATATGGGTGTTTGGGACTGAAGACCCAGTGAAATTTGGTTTGCCGGATCCTCAAAGGGATCGTCACGCGTACCGAAATTTCGGCTGAAAGTCGCTTTTCCAATGACTGCAGAGTTTCCCAGCCGTGTATCGACTCCGATATGGTGGGCGATAATCCTGTTGTTATCAATTCCATCAACAAGCTGATCGAGCGGAGTTTGCGAGGTTCTGAATAGGGCATTCCCGATTGTCCGGCCATGTGTAGCCCAACCGGTTCGGTAGATGTGATGGTTATAGTAGTTTTCATTTCCCTGGAATGGGTCCCGGCAGCGTTCCGGTTCCTCGCTGCAGCGTGTGCCATCATCCAGAATATTTTCTACCCTTGGACCATCCTGCCATTTGGTATACATAAATTCGTACACAAACCCACGAACAGGAAAATTGATACTCTCATGAAGCCGAACGGAAAATCCGTTTAGTGCATCCTGCATGCTTTTCAGTTTCAGATTATCTTTCGTCTCCAGCGGGTGCTGTCGGTAAAAAGTCGCTGAAAATAGATCCATTTCAAGAAAAAAACCGAAATCCCATGCTCCCAAATGATCTCCAAGCATATAATCTGCTTCAACAGCGGGGGCATCATCTCCACCGCCGCGTGCAAAAAAAACACGCCAGAAATCGACAAAACCGGATGGTAAATCTCCAAACTGAGGATTGTTTTTCCCTCCCCATTTCGCATAGTGTGCGATACCCCCATATAAATTTAACGGAAAATCCCCGCCAAAACGAGCGTGCCCGACTTTTTCGTGGTACAGCACATTATCCGTGTAACGTTCTCCTCTAAGCCACCCATGAGCGGCGTGAGCTCGTATCTGGATAAAATCATTTGTAAAGGGGAGACTTGTCCAGTCGGCCAGTCCAATGCGTACTTGCGGAACGGGAGCGGAGTTGGTGCTCACTCCAAGAGAACCCATTCCCAACTTTTCATCATGGATAGGCGAACTGTTATGAAAACGTCCGCCAGTTAATTCAACTCCGTAAACATTCACCCGGAGATACGCCTGGTTGAAGGACAAGGTGCCATCACTGCCGGGGCGTGCAATGAGATCTGCACCGTATTGGGTAGAGATTTGAGGATTATCAAAAAGATCAGAGCGAGCGTGCAGCTGCAAACGGGTTAGGAGTTGATCCCCGCTTCGGTGATATATTCCATGCCTGTTAGATTGTATCCAAAAGGGCGTTGTATCAGAACTGCTAACTACACCTGCTACATCAAATGATGTCGTTAGAGTTTGAGCTATTGTTTTTAAAAGAAATCCCGATAAACAGACTAACAGTATAGAAAATAAGAGGCCTGCAATAAGTTTTTTCATACGGATAAGTAAACCGATAACAGTTTGAAAATATTCAGATAATTTTGTTACAACTCAATTCCTATGCTCGATAGATCTGAGTGATAAATAGATAATGTTGGATCATTTGCTAATTACGATGAAAAACTCGCAAAATCATCACATGATTGTTACACAGATTGATTGTTTTGTACCTAATCTACGTTGTTTTTTATTGAAATTCAGATCGGTCTGCACCTACGGAGAGCTCACGAAGTATGAACGTATCTAATAAGAATTTCTACGGGAACTTGCCGGAAATCATCCGCTTTACGGATATTCTTGACCTTCAATATTATGCTGAGATTCCGGGTGACTGGTTAATTGTTGCGACAGATATCAGGGGATCTACAAAAGCTATACATGATGGAAAATACAAATCTGTGAATATGGCCGGGGCTTGTGCAATCGCAGCAATTTGTAATGAATTTTCAGATCTCGATATTCCATTTGTATTTGGTGGTGACGGAGCTACATTTGCAATTCCGGATGTGGGAAAAGAGCACATTATGGGGTTACTTCTTTTCTGCAGGGAAGCAACCGATTCGGTGTTCGGATTGGAGCTTGCTGCCGGATGCCGTAAGATGTCAGAACTACGTGACGCCGGAAAAAATATCAAAATTGGAAAATATCGTCTTTCAAATCATATCCAACAGGCGATATTCTGGGGTGATGGTGTGGATTATATCGAAGAATTAATAAAGGAACAGGATAACAATTTTCTGAATTACCAGATGATTGAAGCTGATTTTACCGGACTTGAATGCCGCTGGAATGAAATACCCTCAGACAAAGGTGAAATTCTTTCCATTATTATTAAGTCTGTGATTTCTGATGAAAACGAGAAAAGCACATTTTATAAACGATGCTTTGCAACCATTGAATCCATTTACGGTTCTGCTGATGAATACGCACCGGTTAAGGAGGATAAATTGAAGCTGGCAGGCAACCCATTTAAGCTTTCTGTAGAAGCACTTATCAGAAGTTATCCGGCAACTTATACAAAAAAATTATGGCATTATCTGAAACTATATTACATGCAAATAGCAGGGCGGTTTTTGATAAAGAAGCGCATCAAAACAAAACATACCAACTGGGGAGATTATAAAAAGGATTTTGTGCAAAATGCGGATTTTAGGAAATTCAGCGACGGATTGAAACTGGTTGTTTCTGGAAACGAAAAGCAACGGTTAAAACTTCGGGCTTTTCTGGAAGATGAGCATCAAAAAGGAAATGTTGTGTTTGGTCTGCACAAATCTCCGGCCGCAATGACAACCTGTTTTGTAACGGATTACCAGGGGCAGCATATTCATTTTATTGACGGAACAAATGGCGGATATGCTGCTGCCTCGGTGGAACTAAAGAAGCAGCTAAATAGGTTAAAGGAGTAGTTGTAATCAAAACAGACCTCCTAAAGCAAATGAATCCAGTCCAGATCTTTATATTTTGTACAACAATCTGTTTTGGATTCCTTATCTCTGCCTGTAATTCAAATAGCCAGCCACCACAAATGACTCAATCTGATCACGAACAATTTCTTGAATCCATTTCTTACGAAGAAGCACTTGAAGATACTAATAATTCAAAAAGAGTTGAGCGAAGTGAAGAGGAGTGGAAAAATCTGTTAAGTTCGGGTGAGTACAGAATTCTTAGAAATGAGGGCACTGAAATGCCTTATGTTAATGAGTACAACAGTTTATATGATGAAGGTGTATACCTGTGCAGGGCTTGTGGAAATCCCCTTTTTCATTCAGATGCAAAATATAACAGCCGAACCGGATGGCCAAGTTACTGGGAGCCGATCCGGGAAGGGGCCGTGGGAGAGCGCGAAGATAAGAGCCTGTTCATGACGCGTACTGAAACCATTTGTGCCCGCTGCGATTCTCACATTGGCCATGTTTTTGAAGACGGCCCCGAACCAACCGGACTGAGATACTGCATGAATTCCCAGGCACTGAAGTTTATTCCGAAAGAGAATTAATAGACGATTAATATTTGAGCTATAAATTTTGATGGATGCTTTAATCTGTAGTTCGAGACTGTGACCCTCTGGCTCGGAAAGGATTAAAGACCCTCTTTAGATGGGAAAACGAACGGAGTGAGCAGGGGGATGCACTCTGAGTTCGGAAGTGTCCAATTCTTGAAGTTTAGGCAAGGAAGATAATCCCATATTTCCCCTTCTCCCCTAGTAGGGATACCTTTGGGAGAAAGCGGACACTCCAAAGTAAACTCCATATTGAAAAAAATAATGGATTCTAAATCGATACCTCGCGGGCTTTGCCCCGAGTTAGTTCATTGCTATTCGTCCTTATCCTGTTCTCATCTGTACTATCAAAAGAACACTGCGTAGTTGTTTCATCACCGCACGTTTTTTTGAGATATAAGAGAACTAATGCCATTACCACTAAATTGGTTAAGTAATTTTATATCATTATCTGGTGTAGGTAAGATTTTTTAAACTTAGCTTTCTGAATTAATTTGTCTCGGTACCAGAGCTCCACCTCTTCATATATTATCAAATCATTTTATTAATTATAAACTATTAATTAAATGATTAATTATTACATAATTGACATTTTAAAACACATTAATATACTGTTAAATTGATTAATTATTTTTTGAAATAAATTGTATTTTTTATTTCGGTTATATATATTCGGCTAGTTTCTTAAAATAAAAAAAGGAGGGGAAATGGCATTAAAAGCAGATCTTGTGCCAACCAGAGCAGGCCTGAATAAAGGGTCGGAGGGTGTAAATGTAGAGAGACTGCAAAACTATCTCGAACGGTTTGGCTATCTAGAATCAGAATGGACCAAAAAATCAGAGATAAAAAGCAGCCTCGCTGAATCTGCACCTGAAAAGAAAGGTGAGTTTGATGAACAAACTGAAAAAGCGCTTATAAATTTTCAGAAGTTTACCGGATTAGAACCAACCGGTGAGCTGGATCAGCCAACGCTGGAAAAGATGAAGCAGGACAGGTGCGGTACCCTGGATATTCTGCCTGGCAAAGCCACATCAGGTGAAATTCCATCCAGTTATGTATTATCCGGATGCAAGTGGGGGACAACGCACTTACGGTATGGCTTCGAAAATTTTTCAACTCATCTGACTCAAGCTCAGGTGAGAAGTGCAATGCAGGCAGCCTTCAATCTTTGGGCCGCGGTAACGCCGTTAAGTTTCTCGGAAGTTGCCCTGAGTCAAAATCCTGAAATAAGAATTCGCTTCGGGACTACAGGTCACAATGGGTGTGGATACCCATTTACCGGTGAGCTTGCGCATAACTTCTACCCGCCCACCTGCGGGGGATCCCAGGCTGGAGATGGGCATTACAATGAATCATATACCTGGTCGGTGAATTCACCGCCTTCAAATTATGATTTAATCACCATAGCCGCACACGAAATCGGGCACGGACTGGGTTTGGCACATTCAACCATAAATGATGCTTTGATGTATCCTTATTATTCAGGCGAACATCGTTTTCTGCATCAGGATGATATCGATGGAATACAGGAGATTTATGGATCTGCCGAATGGTTAAACAACCAGGTAATCCAACGGGTATACACCTCACATCACAGTCAAAATTGCTGGGCTCTGCTACAGGGCAAAGGATGGAGAAAAGTGGATACCGGAAGTGTGGATGGTACCACAAACCTGTTTAAAAATTTGTGCTATGCGCGAAGTTCAAATCAGGAAGTGAATTTATTTCTCGAAAATAATAATATACAAATCATGTACTTATAAGGAGGGAATTATGGCATCATATAATGTAAAAATCACAAGAACCTATTGTTCACACCATTCGCAAAACTGCTGGGCACATCTTCAGGGAATAGGCTGGAGAAAGGTGGGTAATTTATCTGTTGATGGAACATCTAATGTTTTTACTGCCCTGTCAGCAGCAAGAACAAGCAATATCACTCCCAATGTGATAACTAATGCTGCAGATAATCAGATTGAACTTGTGTACGTCTGATATACTTGATCGATCCGGATTTATTTTCATAATAGTTTAAACATTGGAGGTATATTTTGAATTCAGAAATAACGATAAAAATTACGCCGATTGACAATGGTAACGTTAGTATGGGTCAGCAGCGTGCCGGCGGAGGCCCCGAGCCGGATAGTAATATGGGGATGAGCGATTCTCAGAAGGGTATGACCAGCGGTAGTGCTCCCGAACCTGATAAAGCTCTTGGGAATTCATCAGGTGGTGGTGAAATGCACGGTCAGCCGCCAGCACCGGAAGGTGTTCAAACCTCAGAAAAAAACGAGCAAACCCATCCGAAACCTGTTGAAATAGATGAAATCGAAAATCTGGGAGGAAAAGCGGGCAAGTCATCTTCGCCTAATCCAGAGTAGTTTTGACACTAAATTTCAATATAAACAAAACGGAAACCGGGTAGATGTTAAAATGAATCAACAAGATAAACAGATCGTAAAATTACAATCGATGTTGCTTTCATCGCTGATTCAACAAACCACTCTTCCCGGTATGTCCGAGCCTATCCAATTTCCTGATATCCTTCATCTTAGAAATCAGGATATCATTTATGTATCATCTGAGAATATTAAGGCGGATTTACTTCGTGAAAGTCTGCCAAATTTGGAGATTGAAATTCTGAATGAAACCATGCTCAAAAGTAAAGCCGTTGAAAACAGGGATATCTATTATCTTAGCTTGCGAAAGCCAACGGTAACCGAAAATGAAATTCGGATAATATCAGATCTGAAAATGTGTCCCTCCGAGAAAAACATTCCGCCGTTGTCACTCGGTGCAGTATTAATCATTTTCCAGCAGAATTCGGCTGGTGAATGGATAGTAAATGATTCTCCCTCTGCTATTGCAATGTAAGCCCTATCTTATTGCTGCTAAATTGTGCCTATACCTATAACAATTGAGGTTTAATTCAAAAAAAATACTTACATGGCAGTAGTCATATTAGTATCAGAATTGAATTCTAACATAAATTTTACATATTCGGAGAATTCTTTAGTTTCCATGTATGAAAAAATTCGTTCTCCACAAAGATGACAGTACCCGGAAGGAGCATTACTCCATTGAGTATGAAAATCTGCTCAACCCGGCACAGTATGAAGCTGTAATGCATGGCACTGGACCCGCTCTGGTCATTGCAGGTGCAGGTACGGGAAAAACACGCACATTGATTTACAGGCTCTCCAGGTTGATAGAAAGCGGCTGTG
Organism: Rhodohalobacter sp. SW132; assembly: GCF_003390325.1. NCBI lineage: Bacteria > Pseudomonadati > Balneolota > Balneolia > Balneolales > Balneolaceae > Rhodohalobacter > Rhodohalobacter sp. SW132. Next base: position 374,027 of record NZ_QUOK01000002.1, read on the forward strand.
ATCCGTCATCTATTCTGCTCTTAACGTTTACTCGCAGGGCAGCCGGAGAAATGTTGCGCCGCGCAACGGCCATTCTGGATAATCGATGCAGAAGGGTGGAGGGAGGTACATTTCATCACTACTGCAGTAAACTTCTGCATATTCATTCCGAAGAGATCGGGTATCCTGAGAATTTTACCATTATTGATTCGGGAGATGCGATGGATACTATTCAGCTGCTCAGGGGAAGGATCGATAAGTCGAAAATTCGTAAACGGTTTCCAAAAAAATCAACACTCTATTCCATTTTCAGCGGATCTGTAAACAAAATGGTTTCCATTCCAGAACTGATTCAGAATGAATATTCACAATTTTTGAATCATACGGAAAACATTGAAGATCTGTATCAGGAGTACTGCCGGTACAAAGAAAAAAACTTTGTGATGGACTTCGATGATTTATTGGTAAATACCCGTAACCTTATGCGCAACAATAAAGAGGTTCGAATTAAAATAGCCATCAAGAACAAACATGTTCTTGTTGATGAGTACCAGGATACGAACGCATTACAAGCTGAACTTACAGAACTCTTCAGCAGTGTTCATAAAAATGTGATGGCTGTAGGGGATGATGCGCAAAGCATTTATTCATTTCGAGGTGCGGACGTTCAAAATATGCGGGAGTTTCCTGAACGTTTCAAAGGCACTAAAATCATCAAACTGGAAGAAAACTACAGGTCAACACAGCGCATTCTTGATCTTGCAAACCAGGTTTTATCTCAGTCGAAAGAAGCGTTTGAAAAAAATCTATACACCAACAACAATGAAGGGGATCTTCCTGGCCTGGTAAAAGCGGCAAATAATAATGACCAAAGCAGGTTTTTAACTCAAATGATTTTAAATCTGCGGGAACAGGGCAGAGACCTTGCTGATATGGCCGTGCTATTCCGCAATGGACGCGATTCGTTCGACCTTGAAGTTGAGCTGAATAAGAAAAACATTCCTTACACAAAATATGGCGGACAAAAATTCACAGAAGCAGCACATGTAAAGGATGTATTGGCTCATTTGAGAATCTATATCAATCCGCAGGATACCATTTCCTGGAACCGTGCTCTAATGCTGATGGATGGGATCGGGCCGAAAACGGCCGAGGAGTTTTTTACCTGGGCACAGCAAAGCAATGATCCGTTCAATCCCCACAAAGCGCCCCATGCGAGTGACCGTTATTTGAATCAGTTGAAGGCTCTGAGCACACTCTTTACCGATTTAAAATCATTTGAAGGATCCGTTTCCGAGCAGCTTCAGTCGGTTGTCGATTACTACAGCACATTTTGTAAAAAAAGGTTTGATGATCATCCCAAACGGATGAAAGATCTCGAGACGTTTGTGGATATTTCGGGTACCTATCGCTCTCTGCAACACCTGGTTGAAGAAGTGGCCCTCGACCCGATTGAGGCAACCGCGATTGATACCGAAGCAGCAGAGAAAGATGAATCACCGCTTATATTGAGCACGATTCACTCCGCAAAGGGCCTGGAATGGGGGACGGTATTTCTGATACAGTGTCTGGATGGAATCATTCCTTCAGGTTACGCGATTGATGATCCGCTGCAGATGGAAGAAGAGATTCGCCTCGTATACGTTGCCGTGACCCGTGCGAAAGACCAGCTATTTTTAACGTATCCGGCGATGCACCAGGGGGCCTATGGAGATTATTTCACCAATCCGTCGAGGTTTGTGGAAGATATTCCGGAGTCGCTGTTAGAACCGTGGCTCCTTGTTGAAGAGCCCGAAAGTAATGCACTGGATCCATCAGCCGACGATCAGCAGCTTTTAAACGAGTAAAAACAACGCTTCATAGTTTATTAAGCTGACGTTTTTGAGAAATCATCTCTGCAATCAACCAAAAGACAGGATAAACCGGAATTAAAATCCCAAAAAATAACCGGGCTATTGTCCCTTTCTGACCCTCATGTTCTTTGCAGATGCCCGCGACTCCCGCCATCCAAAAAATGAAGAAAAAGAAAATGCCCAGGGAGACAACCAAAGATCCTAAGAAACCAAAATTATTATAAACAGTTTCAAGCATTTACTTGCAATTTTATCGTTACCTTTAGGATTGAAAAATAGCTGACAATTCACTTCCATTATTTCTACAGTCAGCATATATAATCTAAATTACAAATTTACCACAACAGATGTTACCCACGGTTTCTATAGTCGGCCGACCCAATGTTGGAAAATCTACACTTTTTAATCGCCTGATAGGTGAGCGGCAGGCCATTGTACATGATGAGTATGGCGTAACGCGCGATCGACATTACGGGGAAAGTTTTTGGAATGGCCGGGATTTTACGGTCATCGATACAGGCGGGTATCTGCCGGATGAGGGCAATGTGATCTCAGAAGGTATTCGCGAACAGGTACATGTTGCTATTGAAGAGTCGGATCTTATCCTTTTTGTTGTTGATGTGGAGCATGGTATCAATACCCTTGATAAATCGGTGGCAGGCATTCTCAGGAGGGTAGATAAACCGGTTTTGGTTGTAGTGAATAAAAGTGATAATGAACGCCGTAAGATGAATTCCGTTGAGTTTTACGAACTTGGACTCGACGAAATTTTCCCGGTTTCTGCCATCAGCGGAACGGGAACCGGCGAACTGTTGGATCGAGTCGTTGAGCTTTTACCGGAATCACCCGAAGAAAGTACAGAGGACCAGACACCAAAAATTGCATTCGTTGGTCGCCCCAATGTGGGTAAAAGTTCGCTTATGAACTCCTTGTTGAAAAGTGAGCGCTGTATTGTCTCGGACATCCCGGGAACAACACGTGATTCCATTAACAGCCGGCTCAGCTATAACGGAAAAAATTACACACTGATCGATACCGCCGGGCTTCGAAAAAGAGCAAAAGTTAAAGAGAATATCGAATTCTTCAGTAATGTCCGCACGGATCGCGCTGTTCGAGATTCTGATGTTGTTATCGTAATTCTGGATGCCACGCAAGGGTTTGATGCCCAGGATAAACGCATCATCCGGGAAGCTGAAAAATATAATAAAGGTATTGTAATTGCCCTGAATAAATGGGATATCGTACCGGATAAAGACACAAATATTCTTCGTGAATTTGAGCAGTATATTTACGATCGGATACGAACAGCAACGTACATTCCTATCATCTCTATATCTGCTCTTAAAGGAATGAGAATTGAACGGGTCATTGATGTGGCTGAAATGGTGCTGCAGGAGCGAAGGAAGAAAATCAGCACGCCGGAAATGAATGATTTTGTGAAAAAAATCCTCAAAGAACGACAGCTTCCCATGAAGCGCGGAAATCAGCTTAAAATTCAATATGCACTTCAGGTAAAACAGAATCCTCCTGTGTTTAAATTTTTTATGAATAATCCACAGGAACTTCCGCCGAACTACAGAAGGTTTATTGAGAGTAAATTGCGCGAAGAGTTTGGGTTTACAGGTGTTCCGATAACGATGGTCTTTCGCCAGAAATAGAGGTGGCCTCGTCAGAATAAAATTGAACGATACACTTCAAAAGGTTATTTTTCTCAAATAGTACTTAGCATATTTTTAAACAAACAGACGGTTCTTTTTGATGGATTTGGATAAACCGGTATCAAATGCGTTAAGTGAAGATTTTAAACGCGAAAGAAAGTTATCATTCTTAGAAAACCTCTATCTGCCCGAGATTTTCAAAGGGTTGTGGTACTCATTTAAACAGATGTTTGCTCCCACATTTACTATGAATTACCCTGAAGAGAAATGGGATCCGCCATCTATCTTCAGAGGTAGGCCTGTTCTGGTTGAAGACAACGGGAAAGAGCGATGTGTAGCCTGCGGATTATGTGCACGCGCATGTCCGCCTCTGGCTATTAGTATGCAGGCAAACGAAGATGAGGAAGATCCGAAAGAGCGATATCCTGACTTTTTTGAAATTAATATGCTTCGCTGCATCTATTGCGGCTACTGCGAAGAAGTTTGTCCGGAAGAGGCAATCGTAATGAGTAAAGATTATGATATTGTTTTTGAATCCCGTGAAGATGCTGTGTACGACAAACAGCGCCTGCTGGTTCCCAAAGAGGATTTAAAAGAACGACTCGATTTTCTCAAAGAATATAAAAACCGACAATTTGGCCAGTTCTGGGATTTTCAGGAAGAGAACAACATTCATTCCGTACGTGATCGAGATCGCGACTGGAATTCAGGTCTTTCCCTTGTTGATATGCTTGAACAGCAGAAAAAAAATGATGCAACCAAAGCATCATCTCACTGGTCGGTTTAAAAAGAGCGGCTCTTAATGATGAAAGATTTTGAGGTGACCCAGGAACAGGTACAGTCATTAGTAGATGATGCCCGTTACCTGGAAGATGAGGCAGAGGCTCTTACCTATCTGATTGAACAAGTTCCGTATGCCGAAGTACCATCCGGCGGTATGTCAATTCTGCAAAAACTTGCCTTAATTGATCATGCACAACACCGATATTATCGCCCGCTCATTGAAAAAATATTTGCCAACGCCCGGCCACTGAAAATACAGGACATTGAGCATTACAGAGATTCCTTTGATTTTCCAGATGACGAAAAAGATGTCCAGAAAGTTCTCAGGAAAATTATCAAACACAGGGCTGCATTACTTAGTCTTTTTGATAGAATTCCCTTAATCGACTGGGAACGGGAAGTTATTGATCCAGAAAACAATTCCATTACTCTCTACCAATTCGCGAGGAATATGATACAAGAGGAGAGAAGGCTCTTAAAAGAAATTGCCGACCTTGTACTAATCTATCAGAATAACAAGCAAGCTAACCGCGAGGCAAACGCTAAAGCTAAAAAGCGCAATAACAGAGAGGAATAACACTTGTGGAGCTCAATACTTCTTATTCTTATATCGCTGTTCTGTTGCCTTGCGGTTTGGCGAAGACTTAAAGGCTCGCCTCACATTGAATACCTCTCATACACGATTTTGCTTTTAATTACAGCAATGTTTGGTATGGAAATTACCGAAGCAATGGTTTTAAACCGGGCCATTGAATTGGTATATGTCGCAATTTTGCTGCTTTGTATGGTATTTTTGATGGTTGTTGTACACGAGCTTCAACCAAATTATGCCAGGCAGCCACTGGCCTATTCATACCTGCCGTTAATTATCTTTCCATTCTATTACTTTTTTATAGATAATCAGATACTGGCAGACATCACGGCTTTGGCTTTGCAGGGAACTATTCTGATCGTATTTGGCGGACTCATAATCGCTTACTTCAAACGCGTAATCAAAGGGTATCTTCTGTTAATAGCGCTGTTATTATTTCTTTCATCGTTTGCAGTGCATTGGTTAGTTGATTTTGAGAGTGAATGGATAACTGCTTCTGTACATTTAACAACGGGTGCGGGAATGATCATAACCAGTTTTAGATTCCCATCTGTAATTAACAAACACAAACGTTAAATGAGAATGTCATGAGCATGAATAAAGGCGATAGAGCCCCTGAATTTCAACTTACAGATACCAATGGTGATAAAGTTACTCTCAAAGAGATTCAGGCCCAGGGGCAGGGCGATACTATTTTACTTTTCTTTCCGCTCGCTTTCTCTGGTGTTTGCACAAAAGAGATGTGTACCGTTCGGGACAATATGAAACTTTATAATGCATTTAAAGCAACTATTACTGCGATAAGTGTAGATAGTTTTTTTACCCTGAAGGAATTTAAAAAAGCAAATAACATAAACTTTACTCTGCTTAGTGACTTCAATCGGGAAGCATCAAAAACATATGGTGTTCTTTATGAAGATTATTTTGGGATGAAGGGAGTTTCAAAGCGTTCAGCATTTATTATCTCACCTGAAGGAAAAATTAAATATGCTGAAGTGCTGGAAGATTCCGGTCAGCAGCCAGATTTTAAGGCGATACAAAATATCTTGTCAGGAAAATAACACCGTTATATTTTTTAGCAGTGTGATCCTGATCAACGAGGTGTTGCTATACATTCGAAGTGAAAGGCAGGACCTCAAAACCTGGCAGGATTCTTATCATATTTCGAAAGACTTCAATTGTAAATTTGGTATCAAGGGCGACTGTTCACCCAAGAGATGGGGGAGCCATCGTGAAGTAGAAGATATGATGATCGCATGTTATTAAGATTATAACTTTACATAATATATATTATACGACATTTATATAATGCCTGGATTCAGAAGTATGTAATAAGCTGGCTTTTTCATGATAAATTTTTAAAATGGCGACATCTCCCCATTCCAAGATGGCTCAATCAGTTACAGTAATTTGTTTCGAAAAATGGATTTATTAGTGAATTTCTTTTCAAAATTTCAGGAACATTCTAACTTTTTCATCTTACAAGCATAATTATCAGTGTACATAATTAGTATTAGCAAGTATTAGATGGATCAGGATCTACCCCGGCAAATGACAGTATTTATTGTTGAAGATGATAGTATTCAATCTCTCCTTTTAAAATTAATGGTCGATAAACTGGATGTGCAAATTACCGGAACCGCAGCTTCAGGTGAACAGGCTCTCCAGAGAATTGTGCACCTGAAACCAGATATCATATTAATGGATATCATGTTAAAGGGTTCTGTAGATGGTATATATGTTACGAAGGAAATCTATAAAATCTACCAGCCTGCAATTATCTATATCACAGGGAATTCAGACCGGGCAAGTAAAACCCGCGCTGAAAAATTTGGTTACCACGACTACATTAATAAACCCGTGTCGCTTAACCAGCTGAAAGATTCTATTTATTCCGTGGATGATGATGTTCTGCATCCATAAAATTATGTAAAGCTCTTAACCGACAGGTCAAACTCCCCCTTTTCATTGGAGTCTATTCGAATTTTATCGAGAATGGCATCAATATTGATCGGATCCTTTAAATATATATATCCGTTTTCTTTTGATTTACGAATGTTGGTTGCTAAACGGGATACATCTATAACTAATAATATCAGGTTTTTACGATCTTTAAAGTGTGTATTTAAATATTCCTGAAGTTTATCAGGAACTGCACACTGTATTTTCCCTTCCTCTTCAAAATCTTCTGGTGTAAACTGTCCGTTTTTATTTAAGCGTGTCCATTTTCGCCTGGAAACTGCGTGAAATATTAAATCTTCCTGCATGGTGACCTTTTTTATTTTACTTCTATAAGTTCATTTGTAGCAATGTGCATCACAGCATCTCCTTTGTGAACCACAGGAGAATTGTTTAAACCTATGACTCTGCCATCAAGTCGAGCCGAGATATTAAAACTTTCATTACCATATGGATCGGTAATTTTACCAAGTATCTGGCGCGGTTTAATGACATCTCCCAGTTTAACTTTTGGATTAAAGATACCTGCATATTTCGCCCGTATCCAATTCGATTTACGATATATTGCTGGTTTGATGAGTGGCTGAGGACTGCTTTTTCTCATTTTCATGTGATGAAGAAATCGTTGTGTACCCCTGATTGCAATAGCAATTCCATCCTCATCAAACCGCATAGATTCACCTGTTTCATACACCAGAATCTGTTTCCCTTTTTTACTGGCTGCCTTTCTGAATGATTTATCAATGAGTCCGGAATGAAGGATGACCGGTGGAGCAAAGGCTTTCGCAAGCTTTAGATCGTCTTTTAAATCGAATACACAGCGAATCTGCGGATAATTTGCCCGGCTGGCCCCGCCTGTGTGAAAATCAATACCGTAATCGATAATAGGGATAATCTCCTTCACAATGGTGTGAGCGACAAGCATCGCTAAAGAACCGTTTTTAGTCCCTGGAAATGAACGGTTGATATCTTTTCCGTCCGGTACACCTCTTACATTTTGAATAAAACCGTAGACATTCATTAAGGGCACTGCGATGATTGTACCTGCAGTTAGCTGAAGGTGATCTTTTGAGATTAGCCGGCGTACTATTTCAATTCCATTAATCTCATCACCGTGCAGCCCACCGGAAAGCAGAACCACCGGCCCATCCTGTTCCGCGCGAATTACCCGAACGGAAAGGTCTATATTCGTATAGGTGGGCAGCCTCGCTATGCTTATGTGTACCTGTTTGTCTTCTCCGGGTCGTATCTCTTCACCGTTAATTTGGATCACTTCAGGCATTACTTTTCAGGTTTTTTCTGCCATTGGGCTTTTCACGGTTTTTTTCAGCGAGCTTTACAACGTAGTTCACTATTTCTGAGGCAATATCTTTATTGATTGTTTTTTCGATTCCTTCCAGTCCCGGTGATGAATTCACTTCCAGCACAAGCGGACCTCTTTCAGATTGTAGCAGATCCACTCCTGCAATCGATAAGCCCATCACTTTAGCAGCCGTAAGAGCCACCTGTCGCTCTCGTTTTGATAATTTAATTAATTCACCTGTACCGCCCTGGTGAAGGTTAGATCTGAATTCTCCTTCTTTTCCCTGTCTCTTCATCGCGCCTACTACCCTGTTCCCGATCACAAAGGCACGGATATCAGCGCCTTTTGCCTCCTCAATAAACTCCTGAACTATCACTCGGGCTTTCATGCTGTGAAACGCTTCGATGATAGACTCCGCGGCTTTTTTTGTGGGAGCCAGAACTACTCCATACCCCTGTGTGCCTTCTAAAAGTTTCACAATCAACGGAGCACCGCCAACACTATCGATGATTTTTTTCACCTCTTTGGAGTAGTTGGTAAATACGGTTTTTGGCATCCCCACATCAGAACGTGCCATCACCTGCAAGCTTCTAAGTTTATCCCTGGAGCGAACTAAAGCCTGAGATTCAACTGCGGTGGGTACTCCCATCATTTCAAACTGGCGAACAACCGATGCACCATAAAATGTCACAGAAGCTCCAATACGCGGGATTACGGCATCCACATCTTCAATTTTTTCGCCCTTGTAATAGATCGAAGGATTATCCTGTTCGATTACGATATCACATTTAAGATGATCGAGCACAGTGGCTTTATGGCCTTTATTTTCAATAGATTCTATCAGGCGGCGGGTTGAATACAGAGAGCGGTTTCGTGATAATACAACTATATGCAATGGATTGTTGTTTAGTGAATTAGGGTTATGACATCAAATATTTCTCAGATACATCTACCAGAAAGTTTCTCAAGAATCTTCTGCCTAAAAGCAGATCATATTTCATGTTGCTTCTGTCTGTTAGCGTGAGTTCAATGGATCTTTTTTTTCCACAAAATATGGCCGACTCTTTTATAGCGTAGCGTGTCTGGACCTCTCCGTTTGAACTTTTCACTTTACGAACATCGTGAAGTTCTGATTTAAATCGCTGTTTACGATATGACGGGTGCTCCGGATCAAAAAGGGAAAACACGACAAACTCTTTACCATCAATCTTCTCTACTTCAATATGGTGGCAATGGAGACTTGAGGTATACGCTCCGGTATCAACCTTTGCATCCAGTCTGTCGACAGACCAAGCTGGAAAACTTATTTTTTCAATTCGTCCTATAATTTTCTTCAACTGACTAACTTATTTTAACATCAAAAATTCTAAAAATAACAGCTTTTAAACTCGGTTGCATTCACTATTTTTGAACCGGACGATTTATTTTAAAAAACAGTAACCGTTTATGCCCAATATACCTCTTTCCCGCCCGAAAGCCGTTGTTTTTGAACAACATTGTAAATCAAATATTAAATCCATGCAGAACAAGGCCCAATCTGCCGGAGCTGTTTTCAGGCCACATTTTAAAACACATCAATCACTGGAAATCGGGCAATGGTTTCGTGATGAAGGTGTAACTGGAATTACGGTCTCAACCCCCGAAATGGCGAAATATTTTGCTTCTGACAGCTGGGACGATATCACAATCGGATTTCCATTTTACAGTGGTCAGATTCATGAGATCAACGAACTAACAAATCATTGCTCTTTAAAATTGTTTGTGCACCGGCCGGAAGACGTCCGGTATCTGGCAACTGAACTGACGAATCCTGTGTCTATATTTATTGAAATTAACGCGGGGTATGGCCGAAGTGGTGTTAATATTTATAATTCTGAGCTTATTCGGGAGATTATCAAGGCGTGTGAAGAATCTCAAAAAACTAGGTTTTACGGGTTTTACATTCATGATGGAGATACCTATAAAGTTCACGGCTCCTCAGAAGTAGAATCTGTAATTAAACGAGATTTCAGCGCTTTAAATAATCTGAAAAAAAACTGGCCTGACGCATCTGTTTCACTGGGTGATACTCCCTCCTGTTCACTTCTAAATGAATTTCCAGGTATTGATGAACTTACTCCCGGTAATCTCGTGTTTTATGATCTGATGCAGGTAAATATCGGCAGCTGTACTTATAGCCAGGTGGGTCTTCTTATAAAAGCTCCGGTTGCCCAGCTAAAACCGAAATCGAATGAATGTATTATTCATGGAGGTGCGGTTCATTTTTCGAAAGACAATATTCACATGGACGGTAAACAATCGTACGGGCAGCCGGTAACTGTATCTGATAATGGGAAAATCAAACCCATAAACGGAAGCTCGCTTGTGGCTCTTTCGCAGGAGCATGGCACCGTTACCGGGTTAAAGGAACTGCAAAATGCGCTTGGTAAAAATGAGTTAGAGGAAATTTGGATCTGTCCTGTTCACTCTTGTTTGACCGCAAATCTCTTTAAAGAGTACCACACTTATTCCGGATCTGTAATAGGTAAAAAAGTTTTATCATGAAGAGCACACTAAACGTTTCGGAAAAATACTCGCGACACTGGCCGGCTATTGCAGTGGGAAGCATCATTGCATCAATCCTGTTTTTCGGCGCCTATGTGGCCGTGTCTGACGTTCTGATCGGGAGTTATCTCAGGCTTGCTGCATTCGCATTTTTTGTAATAGGGTTTCTTAGCTTTTTTAAGATCAAAGATGGCAGAATTGAAATTCAGTTTGAAGTGAATCAAAAAAACAGCAATGAACTGGATGTGGAATATTCCGTTCGCGGTCGTGAAATACATGCTGAGCTCATTGAGCTGGACGATATCAAAGATATTAAAACCGATCGGATGCCGAACCGTTCTTTATATAATGATTTGAACCGAACGGACCGTTCTGTTCGATTTCAGAAAAAAAACATGGAAGGCTGGCTCTATCTGAATGAAATTCACGGTCGTGTGATCCCGCTCAGTGAAGATAACGCAAATAAAATTGTCGCTTTTATCCTGTCACTTCGGCCAGATCTCAACTAAAAGATTTATGAGCTCTGGTAATTCTAAACATAAAGCGAAAGTAGAAATCAAAGAGGAACTTCAAGCGGTTCGGTCTCATCGGTAAACGCGCGCTTCCAGAAAACAATCAAACCGAGAACCAGGCCTTTCAGAATAAAGAACGTAAAAACCACCATCAGACCAATATCCTGGAAAATGGCAATCACAAGAATGTAAATAAAAAAGAGAATCATCCGGTTTTTATACTTTTTGATAGAATCTCTGTCAAATCTCGGGATTTTATCGAACGGAATAGTACTCACCATCAGAAATGAGAGCATAATCACAATCGGGATGATAAAAGAGATAAAGCCGTGCTCAAAATTTGCGAACCAATCCATTCGGTTATTGAATGTGAGGTATAACGCCGAGATCATTGCAGCTTGTACCGGTATAGGCAATCCGCGGTAAAAATCGAGTTCAACATGCTTTGTATCTATGTTAAACCGGGCCAGGCGTATGGCACCGCAAACCGGCGGAAGTGCACTAAGGATAATCCCGATTATTGCCAATTCGTGAAGTATGAATGTATAAAGCAAAAATCCCGGGGCAACACCAAAAGAGACAACATCACTGATCGAATCGAGTTCTATGCCAAATTCGCTGGTTGCGTTGGCGAGGCGTGCCATAAATCCATCGAGTGCATCGAACAGGCCCGCTACAACGATCAGCCACGCACCAAAAATCATGTTCCCTTCTGCAACCATGATTATGGAAAGAAATCCGCAAAAGAGATTCATCAAAGTGAAAAAACTGGGGATCACAACCCGGGGAATCGGTTTACGTTTCCTTTTTTCCCTTTTTCGCTTTGATCGAAGGCGCTGAATCGGATATTTCATGACTGGCGAATCCTCCCGATTACTGATTCGCCCGCAACGGTCTTCTCCCCTTTCTTTACCAAAATTTCTACATTATCGGGAAGTAAAAGATCCATTCTCGAGCCAAATTTCATAATACCGAATCGCTCACCGGCCGTAATCTCATTTCCCTCTTCTAATCTATACACGATTCGGCGGGCCAGAAAACCGGTGATTTGCTTAAACAAAATTTTTACACCGGATGGATGAACGACACCAAAGTGTGCCCTCTCATTTTCTTCCGACGCATGATCTTCCCACGCCATCAGGTATTTTCCGGGCGAGTAACGCACATATTCCACGGTTCCTGAAATGGGGACGCGGTTGACATGGACATTCAGCGGGGAGAGAAAAATACTTACCTGCGTTACGTTTTGGTTCAGGTATTCGTTTTCTTTGGCTTCTTTGATAAGAACCACTTTCCCATCTGCCGGCGAAATAATCAGGTTTTCATCATCAGGTGTAACGCGCTCGGGATCACGAAAAAAGTAGACGGTAAGCCCGAAAAGAATAAACAGAAGTATATAGATGATTATGCTGATCAAATTTGGCAGATAGGAAGCACCAAAAGCGACTACGATTGAAAAGATTGCAACCACTACTATGGTAGAATAGCCATCTTTAGCTATCATGAATTAACCCCCAAAGGTTCTTAAAATATCATTAAAAGTCACCAGGATAATTAGTCCGATCAGGAATAAAAACCCAATTTGCTGCAGGCCCATTCGAACTTTAGGTGATGGCTCCCGCCTGGTAATGCCTTCGTACAGTAAAAACATAAAATGTCCGCCATCGAGTGCAGGAATGGGCAGCATATTCATTATTGCAAGAGTGATGCTCAGGAATGCCGTAATTTCCCAGAAACCGAGAAATCCTCGTGAATCAGTAGCCTCTTTGGTTACATTCGCGATAGCAACCGGACCACCAAGGTTCTGGCGAACAGAGATATCACCGGAAAACATCATTCCAATTCCCTGAATGATACCAAAGAAAGTGTCTTCAGATTTCTTCAGGCCTTGCCCGAACGATTCAGCGAGGTTATAATTGATGGTTCGCACATCAAAAATTTCCCGTGGATTTGGCGGTGCGATACCGATCATATTGGTTTCGGGGTCAGCAGCAACCTCTATTGTATGCTGCTCTCCGTTTCGCAGAACAGTGAGAGACAGTGCTGATTCACTATTTTGAATTTTTTCAACAAGCTGAACCCAATACCCGATCTCTTCGCCATCAACGGCCACTACTTCATCACCATCCTGCAGCCCGGCTTTGTGTGCAGGGCTGTCTTCAAGAACCATCGAAATATGGCTGGGAAGTGCGTTCGATTGATTCAGAAATCCATCCTGACCAATCCGGTCCAGGAAATTTGGCGGTGTAAATAAATTTTCAACTTCACCATCTCGTACAATCATAAAAGACAGATCGCGACCAGTAATAGCAGCAGGATTAAATATTTCATTAAAATATTCAACTCGTTCACCATTTATCCCGATGATCTGGTCACCGGTTCGAAAGCCTACTTCATACGCGACACTCTCTTCAACAACATAAATACCGCCAACTGCTTCAATCGGAATTACATCCTCGCCATATGAAAAAGCAATACCGGCATAGATAAACACAGCCAGGATCACATTGAAGATCACACCTGCGGTAATCACAATCATCCTTTGCCACACCGGCTTACTGCGGAATTCGTCGTCTTTCGGCTCTTCGTTCATGAATTCATCATCCATGGACTCATCGATCATTCCGGCAATACTTACATACCCTCCCAGTGGCGTTGCACCGAGTACGTATTCGGTTTCCCCTTTTTTAAACCCAAATATTTTGGGCGGAAAACCGATTGAAAATTTGTCCACACGCATGTTGAAAAACTTCGCTGCAATAAAATGCCCCAGTTCGTGAATTGTAACCAGGATAAAAATAGCCGCGATGAAGATCACGATTGTGGTTGATAAGCTAAAAATCCATTCCATTCTTTACATCAATAGTTTGTTCGCGAATTTACGTGTTTCCCGGTCGACTTCAAGAAGAGTTTGTGGTGAAACAATTTCTTTATGATGAAATTTATTAAGCGCTTTTTCGATTAATTGCGAAACTTCAATATAACGAATTTCTCTGTTTAAAAAGCGATCAACAGCAACTTCATTTGCTGCATTCATAACGGCAGGCATGATCCCTCCCTCCTTCGCTGATTCCACAGCAAGCCCAACGCAGGGAAATTTCTGCATGTCTACAGGTTCAAACGTCAAAGACATCCGTTCGTTGTAGTCTAAAACCGGATTTTCATAATTTATTCTTTCAGGATGCGTGAGCGCATAGAGAATTGGCACTTTCATGTCCGGCGGACCAAGCTGGGCTTTGGACGAACCATCCACAAATTCTACGATTGAATGAATAATACTTTGCGGGTGAATTACAGGTTCAATTAATTCGAGGTCAATTTCATAAAGCCAATGCGCCTCAATGATTTCAAGCCCTTTATTCATCATCGTAGATGAATCAATAGTGATTTTTTGTCCCATCTCCCAGTTTGGATGATTCAATGCATCTTCAACGGTTATTTTGTGCATTTCATCTTTGGAAAATGTACGGAATGGTCCGCCGCTTGCCGTAATAATAATTCTTGCTATATTTTCCGCTCTTTCGCCCGTCAGGCACTGCCACATTGCGGAGTGTTCCGAATCTACCGGTACAAGCAGTTCTTGAAATCCTGTGATATTCGAAAGCAGTTCGCCGCCAACAACAAGCGATTCTTTATTGGCAAGCGCTACTTTCTTACCACTTTTCAGTGCTTCATATGTAGACATAAACCCTGAAAATCCCACGAGTGCATTTAAAAGAAGATCGGATTCGTCGTCAATAGCCAGGTCAGTGAGAGAATCCGGGCCGTAGAGAATGTCATCCGGACGGTAACTGAGTGCGCTCTCAAATTCTGTTCGATATTTTTCATCAGCCAAAAGCACTCGTTTCGGTTTAAACTTATTCACCTGTTCGGCGAGCCTCTTCCAGTTTTGGTTTGCAGAGAGGCCGGTTACAGTGAATTTATCAGGATGATTTGAGATGATTTCAAGCGCCTGTGTGCCGATAGATCCGGTGGAACCGAGAACGGTAATCTTTTTTGGCAAATGTCCGTCTTTTTTTGATTTCATAAAGTTCTGCTAAAATAGAAAAAATATCATTCAAAGCCGGTTTTTCCAGATTTCCTTTGCTGCCCGGTACATGATGGCGTGGGCTTCCGCTGTTTCTCTTACACTGGGTGCATATCCGCCGGACAATAGCAGAGTTAATGGAATGTTTCGTTCTGCTACAGAAGAAATCACCAAAAATTCCCTTTCCCTGAGGCCCTGTTTTGTGAGCGACAAACGACCAAAATGATCGCTCTCCAGCGGATCAATTCCGGCAAGATAGAAAACAAGGTCGGGTGTAAATTGATCAAATATTGAATCGATAGCTTCTGTTAGCGTATTCAGATACTCTTTATCTCCGGTTTGATCGGGAAGTCCGATATCAAGCGATGAGGGCGGTTTTTTGAACGGATAGTTCTTCTCGCCATGTATGGAAAAGGTAAATACAGAATCATCATCCCGGAAAATTTCAGCTGTACCGTTTCCCTGGTGTACATCGCAGTCGATTACCAGCACATTCTTCACCCACATCGCCTGTTTGAGCACCCTTATTGCCACGGCAACATCATTATATACGCAAAATCCTTCGCCGTAATCCGGCATGGCATGATGTGTACCCCCGGCAAGGTTACCGGCCAGGCCATCCTGCAGCGCCATCAGACCCGCGTTGATGGTTCCCTGTACCGCAAGCCTGGAGCGGATAGCAAGACTTTTACTCCACGGCAGCCCCATTCGTCTCTCCTCCTTTCGGGAGAGTGATCCATCCCAGACTGCCGTTGCATATCTGGGGGTGTGCGCGCTGTAGAGATGAGTGAAATCTGCGAACCCTGGTTCTACTACTTCCTGTTCGCGGATAATCTCGTGATCGAGCAGATAGCGGTGCAGTGCCACAAATTTTCCCATTGGAAAGATATGGCCTTCTGGTAACGCAGCATTGTATCCCGGGGAAAAACTGACTCGCACGTAATTTGTATCCGTTATGATTCGAATGTGATAAATGCTAACATCCGTCCGGCCTGGCTGCGTTCTCTTCGGAAAGAATAAAACCTTTCGTCTTCGATGGTACATTTGCTGTCCACATCAATCGAATCCCGGCTGATTCCGGCCTCAAGCAGCTGCTGAGTCAAAAACGATTTTAAATTCAGGTGGGGTTTCGGCCCGATGGTTCGATCGATAAACGAATCATCAAATTTAGCGGCAACCTCTTCCCCAACTTCAAAATTTTGTACGGAAATACACGGTGATATATAAGCTGACACATCGTTCATTTCACACCCCAAACTTTGCATCTTCTGGAGAGCGGAAGGCAGAATATTTGCGGCGGCACCGCGCCAACCGGCGTGAACTGCGGCAATGGTTTGTGTGGTGGGATCTGCCAGAAGTACCGCAGCGCAATCGGCTACTTTAATTGCCAGCGTCAGATGTTTTTGGCGGGTCACAAGTCCATCCACGCCCAGGTAATATCCCGGCTGGGATACGATTTTTACTTCTCCGCCATGAACCTGTTCAGCCCTGGCCAGTTGATCTGGTTTTAAACCTAATTCACGAAAAAAGATCTCAAAATTTTTGTCAACTTCTGCTTGTGGTGCGTTTGTATTCTCCCCCAGGTTCAGTCCCCGAATGATTCCTTCACTATTCAGGGAATTTCGCGAAGCAAAGGTTATCCCCGCTTTCAAACCGTTTACTGAGTTTAATAAATCAGATTGTTGAAATGCTTTCATTCTCAAAAATGGGTTAACAGCTCATTTTTAACAAGATCAAATGGGAACGTATAGCCGGTCCAAATTTCAAATGAACGGCTGCCCTGGTAAATCAGCATATCCAGACCGTTAATGGTAACCGCACCGGATGTTTTTGCCAGTTTCAGAAATTTGGTTTCCATTGGGTTATAGACCAAATCATAGCAAACCGTATCCATCAAATAGTCAGCATCCTGTTGATTGACGACTGAACTTTCCGAATACTTTCCCATTCCAAGTGGAGTGGAATTTATGATCAGGCACGCCTCATCAGCAAATTCCTGCCATTGTGAATAATCCACAACCCTGGTAAAAGAGTTGCCAGCCGGAGGCTGAATGCGGTCAGGGGTTCTCGATACTATGATAATCTCTTCAAACCCTTGCTCTTCCAAAGCGTATTGCACAGCGAGGCTGGCTCCGCCTGTTCCAAATAGAATGGCCCGGCCGTAATCAAGTTTATCCCGGTACTCCTCCAGCGGTTTCTGAAATCCGTAAATATCAGTATTAAAGGCAGAAAGTTCGGTTCCTTCAGGGTTCCGTTTAATTGTATTAATTGCACCCACTGCTTCTGCTTCTGGTGAAACCGAATCAACTAAAGGAAATAACTGTCGTTTATACGGAATGGTGATATTGCATCCAAGAAACGAATCACGATTCATCCAGGACGTAAAGTCTGCGATTGATTTGGGATTTAAATCAACTGCTACATACTTCGCCTCAATGCCGTGGTGGCGAAGCGCAAGATTATGCATAACCGGAGATAAGGAATGGCTTATTGGATGGCCAACAACAAGATAGTGTGGTGAGGTGGAATAATTAGAGGTTCTGAATTCATCAAACGAGTAGATAGTTTGTTGCATTGAACGGGTATAACCGCTTAGGATTAATCGCTAACTCACCACGAGTAAGGAGATTGAAAGAATTGGTAAGGCTAAAAATCTCGCGGAATAAAAAAATGCGCACCGTATTGGTGCGCATATTCAATCCCATTGAGATCAGGAAAAAATTAAGCAGTCACTTCGCTGCTCTTCTCTTCTGTCTGTTCATCTTTAAAGGTGTCTGTTTCAGCCAATTCTTTGAATTTGCCAAGATCAGCTTTGAGCTGTTTCGCCAGACCTTCAATAAAGTTTGCAAGTTCTTCTTCCGGCTCGCCGAAGAACGTTCTGTAATCGAGAGAAAAATCAATTCGAGTGCGCTTTCCGTTATCCAACGGAGTAAATCGAATAGTACCGGTTTGATTTAAATTCCCATTAATAGTAATCCAGGCAAAACGTGTGTTTCTTAGATTATCAATAATATTTGTTGTCCATTGAAACTCCTCGCCACCAATATTGGTTTTGTAGTCGAACGTTTGGGAATTGACTTTTTCGATCTCGTCAATTCTATCCAGAAATTTTGTATAATGTACTGGATTGCAAAGCAATTCGTAAGCTTTGGCAAGGGGTAGGTCTACTTCGATTCTTTCGTGCGCCATAGTATGATTGAACTTCGGAAATGAGAATTTTAGTTCATGTTTGAGAAGTTTGTGGTAAGCAGATACGGCTTATCCACAATGCATCAAATTTAAACATATTTTGATTAATCATCAATCAATTTCGTGCAGAAACATTTTAAAAAGTTTTTCTTTGTCAGTATCACCTCTTTTCTACCGCTTCTTATTTTCTTTTTTATCTTCCTTAACCTCTTCACCACCAACAGTTTCGCGCAACAATCACTATCTGGTATGTACCAGAATTATACTGGCTATCAGCTAACGGGAGATCATGAACTTGTTGCCGGCAGAAACCGATTACGGGTGCAATTTAATCAATCTCTTCCATTTGGTACGCTGTATGCTGAGATCGATTTCCTTGACAAATACGCTGATGAGCGTGATTTTGAAATACTGCCGAGGCAAATGTATGCTGATTGGTATACTTCCAATTACGATATCCGGATCGGGAAGCAGAATGTAATATGGGGTGAATCGATTGACACATTTGTAAATGATATTATTACACCCGTGGACTTAAGCGAGTTTTTAACTCAATCGCCCGAGGATTTGAGAGTTGGTGTTACGGCTGTAAATATCCGCCGCTACTTTGGAAGTCACTCTCTTCAGCTTATTATCACCCCGGCTATCCAGCCCGATCGGTTACCCGATCCAGATTCCAGATGGTTTCCGATTGAGCAGCCTCCAACATTTATTCCAGTCAGCTTCAGAGAAAGAGACCGATCCCCTGCCCTATCCGATGTTCAGACTGCGTTGCGGTTTGCCTGGCGGCCATCCGCATCCCTTGATGTTGATTTTATGCTCTACCGCTGGGCGCATCCCATGCCCGCTTATTCGGTACGACCAGCCATTCAGGAATTCCCGAACACGCCTGAAGTCAGCCTGAGAGAGAATTACAAAACATCTCCAATGGCGGGATATTCTCTCTCCTGGCAAATATCCGACCGATGGAGTTTTGTTTCAGAAGCGCTTTATGTTTACAGCCGCCTTTTCACCTATTTACCTGTATCCGTAAACCGCCTGGAATCGGCTCTGGATAATCCGGCAGAAATTTTACCTCTTTTGCAGGAATTTGAAATTCGGGATGATGGTTATCTCCTCACCAAACCGTGGCTACACACAATGGCAGGGATGCAGGCAGATCTTTGGGATACCATCGTGGGAGTGCAAGCGTATACCGAGCTGATTCTGAATTATGAAGAACGAATACTCTCCCAGCAGCTCTTCCCCTACCTGTCTGCTTTCGCCCAGCGAACATTTCTGAGAGAACGGCTGGCTCTAACAGCAAACGGACGTTACAACATTTATGGTGAAGATTTTTGGGCTCAAATCCGAACCTCGTATGAAATAAATGATGGCTTTGAGGTCGCAATGGGTACCAATCTGTTTGGCGGCCCATCCATTTCTCCATTTTACGGCCACCTCTCATTTGAACTATTTAAAGAGAACAGCTTCGGTTTCGTACAAACATCGATCTATTTTTGATCACAGATATTTAGATTGAACCGCAAATTTGCGGGAATGTATCACGTAATCAATTAGTTCAGAAGCTGAATTCAACAGACGCAAATGGCAGTATAGTGGAACGATTTGGCAACATATTACTGGCGGCTCCGGGTACGGTAATCACAGGGATGATATTACTCATATTCCTTGCTATCTATCCTGCAAGCCAGATTACCACCGATTTTAACCTGGAAGGTTTTTATCGGGAAGATGATCCTGTAATCGAGGATTATCAGCTTCTGGAGGATGAATTCGGAAGAGATGACAATACGATTCTGATCGGCTTTCGTGCAGATGATATCATCAAACCGGAAATTCTAAGAGATATTCGTGACCTGACCCACCGATTTGAAGAGATCCCGTATATTGAATCGGTGAGAAGTATTACCAATGCCGAGCAAATCCGGAATGTTCAGGATCAGCTCGATTTTTCACCGTATATCCCTGAAATACCAGAATCTGATGATGAACTTTCCAGTCTGAAATCATCGCTGACAGAGGATCCTTTTCTCAGCGGGCTGTTAATCAATCAAAACGCAACAGCGACCTCGTTTCTGCTCACAATTCGTGAAGCCGACAACACCTACCCAAACAGAAATGTAATCATCAATCAGATCAATGAGATTACAGGTGAATATTCCGGGGATTATACATTTCGAAAATCGGGGATTCCATTTTTCAGAAATCAATATGTAAATTTGCTGAACGGTGAGATTTTCATTTATATAGGTCTTTCGTCGGTTTTGATCATACTATTACTTTGGTATCTCTACAGAAGTATTTGGGGTGTACTTTTCCCGATGATTATAGTTTGGACAACACTGCTGTTTACCGTTGCCATTATTCATCTGACGGGCGGTTATCTCGAAATCATGAGCAGCACCATCGCCCCGATTCTTCTCTGCGTTGGCGTTGCCGATGCTGTTCATATGATATCAAAATATGACGACGCCAGGGAATCAGGAATTAAAAAGAGGGCTTCGATTATAGAAATGCTGAAGACGCTTGGCAGTGCTACGTTTCTCACCAGTGTCACCACCGCAATTGGCTTCGCATCCCTTCTGAGCAGTTCTGTAGTACCGATGGCACGTTTTGGAGCCTACACGGCAGCGGGAGTTCTTCTGGCTTATGTGATCACCATCTTCTTTCTTCCCGTAGCGTTGTCAAAATCGCGAAAATCCCGTGTGTTCAATGAGAAATCCGGTTCGTTTTATCCCGCCATTCAAACGATTTTATCCCGGATTAGCGCGATTAACCGGGTGCATTATAAAAAAATACTGCTATTCGGTTTGGTCGGTACTACAATTGTGGCTTTAGGAATAAAAAATGTGGATGTTAACGGAAAAGTATTTGATGATCTCGGCGACGATACCCAGCTGATGCAGGATAGCCGCTTTTTCTCGGAGCAGCTCGCACCGCAGTTCCCGATGGAGTTTATCATCAATACCGGTGAACCGGACGGAGCCGGAACAATTGACCTTTTGCAGCGAGTGGATCAATTCGAGGAATTTTTACTCGGATTTGATGAAATCCATCGCGTAATAGGACTCAACCAGCTGATCAAAGAAGTCCATTATATTTTTCGGGAAAATAACGAAGTGACTGATGCACGCACTCTGCCAGATTCTGATGCGACCATCGCGCAATATTTGCTTCTTTTGGAGATCAATGATGCGCCTGAGTTAAACAGGTTGACCGATTTTGATTACAGTAAGTTACGAGTCACCGCATTTACAGAAGACGCTGGTTCAAAGCGAATAAATGAGATCAGAGATGAAATCGACGGTTATATTTATGATCATTTTACGGAAGATGTAACTGTTACGGGTACCACTATTCTGAGTGCTGACTTGACTGACAAAATTGTGTATTCGCTCGTATGGAGCATCCTGATTGCTTTGGTGGCCATATCTCTGATCATGACATTGTTATTTAGAAACGTAAAAATGGTTTTAATTTCGCTGGTGCCAAACGTCATACCTCTTTTAGTAATAGCAAGCGTGATGGGGTTTTTGAATGTAGATATCAAACCGTCAACGGCTGTTATTTTCACGATCGCACTGGGAATTGCGGTGGATGACAGTATTCACTACCTGGCCCGGTTTCGAATTGAAATGCAGCGGCGCGGTGTGATGAACGCCGCACTTTCGGCCACTACTATAAAAACCGGTCGGGCAATAGTGGTTACAAGCTTTATTTTGATTGCGGGATTCGGAACGTTAATCACTAGCGCGTTTGCATCTACAGCGATGATGGGAATCCTGGTGTGCAGCACAATTTTCGCAGCCCTGATTGCGGATTTGTTTATTTTGCCTTCGCTTTTCTACTGGCTGCGGCCTGATATTAAGATCGGGAAAAAGCCTGAACTGCTTTGAGTATGTCGGCGTGAATTAACTCCACACTCTGTTCCGCATTTATCGTTTGGATACGTGATTCCTCGCTAGCCAGTTTATCAAAACCGGCGGCTACTTTAGCGAAAAAGGAATCTCCGGCACGCTCCATGCGGTCTTTCTCATTTTCTTCAGTCCGTTTTCGGGCAGTATCAGCAGAAATTTTCAGATAAAACGTTAAATCGGGAACCGTTTTGTGAGACGCGATGGAGTTCAGCTGATTGATCACCCCAATAGTGGCTGACTCCCGGCCATATCCCTGGTAGGCAACTGTTGAGTCGTAAAAACGATCAAGGATTACCACGGTTCCTTTCTCCAATAGTGGATTTACTTTTTCAGCAATGAGTTGTGAACGAGCGGCAGAAAAGAGGAGCATTTCGGTGACGGGATCCATCTCATCACCCCCATGCAGCAGTAACGTGCGAATTTGCTCGGATATATCGGTACCGCCCGGTTCCCGGAATACTGAACAGTCTGTTTTTTGCTTTTCGAAATATTCTTTTAGCAGGCGAATTTGCGTGGTTTTTCCGCTGCCATCAATCCCTTCAAACGTAATAAACACGTGTAATCTTTCGGTTATTTAAAATCATCCATGTCGTCGATCGACTCTTTTGGCATTACAACTGCCATTGCAATATATAAAAGAAAGAAACTACCTGAACTAAGAAAAAAGGCAATCAGAAAACCGATACGTAAAACGGTTGAGT
The DNA here is from genome assembly GCF_003390325.1 of Rhodohalobacter sp. SW132. Taxonomy (NCBI): domain Bacteria; kingdom Pseudomonadati; phylum Balneolota; class Balneolia; order Balneolales; family Balneolaceae; genus Rhodohalobacter; species Rhodohalobacter sp. SW132. The sequence goes on from NZ_QUOK01000002.1 coordinate 397,047, forward strand.
TGAGCCCAAGATATTTTGCGAGACCGCCGCATACTCCAAAAAGCTTACGGTCTGTGCGGGATTTGGTCAGACTGCCTGAACTTGATCGTAATCCGCTGGTAAATGAGGATGAAGAACCACTTTTCTGCTTACTCTTCCTTTTTTCTTTTTTCCCGGCAGCAGCATCTGAATACAGAAATTCATCCAGTTTATCGTACGTTTCTCTTTTAATTTCTTCCTTTTCCTTTTCGCGATGTTTTTCTTTTTTTGATCCTTTCAAAAACCCAATACAGATTATAGCAACCATCGCTCCAGCCAAATAGGGTGTCAGATTAACAAGAGTTGAAAGAAATGTAATGCCACCCGATCCAAACAGTTCTGCGCCGATTGTCTGGCCAACGAAAGCAAGTGCAATAAAAATAAAAGCGAGACCGCTGATGGTTCGGATATTCCAGATACTCACCTTCTCTTTTTCTTCATCTGTTTTCAGAAAATCCTTCAGTGAAGTTTGTAAATCCTCATCTGAAATCTGCAGAGTGGACGACCGTGAATGCTGTTTAGATTGACTGACCATGAGTTCTGACGTTTATTTCGATATCATTAATTTGCGTAGTAAGAAACGATTGGTTTCCAAACTTTCTTAACCTTACGAAAGCATGTTCAATCGGTTACACCTTTTTTTAAATGACTTTATTCTCGGTAATTACCTGATTTGGTTGTTCATCAAACGTTTCCACAGGCAAGCTACTCCATGATAATGTACAGTTGTAACATAACCCAACAGAGAACGAATTTGAATTCTTTAGAAACCGATCGTAATACCCTTTTCCATACCCAATTCTATTCCTTGAAAAATCAGCAGCAGCCATCGGAACGATGATCAATGAAAGTTCTGAAACATCAACCGGATCTTCTTTAAAAGGCTCTTTTACTCCCCATTCATTGGTGTACAGATCATCTAAACTTTTTATTCTATGATGAGAAAGTTTGCCGTTCGGCTTCATTTTTGGAACCACTACCCTTTTCCCCATATTAAAACAGGTTTCAATGATTTTTGTGGTAGAAACTTCCCGCTGCTCTTCCATCGATACGTAGGTGTGAACCGTATCCGCTTTTTGAAATGCGTGTTGATTGAATAACTGGTCCGCAATTCGAATACTGAGTTCAAGGTGTTCTACCTCGCTTAACGACCTGCGCACATGAAGAAACGACCGGCGTATATTTTCCTTTTTCTCTGCAATGGATCGTTCAGTCATAACCAAATCATTTTGTGTGAAAAAGGTTCTTCATCCTGAAGTGCATCCATCAGATAATCCCAAATATTGAGTCCGTATCGGTTCATATAGTACACAAACGCGATCTCACGTTCCTGTAAATTTCCATTGGGGAAAAGGTTCTGTTTGATACGCATAATCCGATCAATCTGAATTTGATCTTGTTTTTTCATGGATCGGTAAACTTTTCCCTTTACCTTCTCGAGTTCATTGAAATAGGCAGCTGTTGCTTTGCCTACACTGCCGGCTAATGTTGGATCTATCTCCGAAATCTGTTGCTTTTTCACACGAGATAGCTCTTCAATATGATTTTGCCATACTGTGAACATTTTTTCAACATCATGCTCTTCGGTCTTTTCAATGTAGTTCTGCTCAAGATCTTCGATTCGCTGCTGGTAATCGGTCCATTCAAAAGGAAGTTCCCCCAATATTCTATCGATAGCACTCTCAATTAAAGTGAGGCTGAACCGCGGAATAATCGGTGGCATTTGCTTGTCAAAAACCGGGTAGATCTCTTTCATTTGAGCATAATATGCAATTTCTCCCGGACCGCCCACATAGCCGATCACAGGCAGCAAATGATCCTGAATTACAGGTCTCAGAAATACATTAGGTGAAAACCGCTCCGGATCGGAATCAATTTCGGCAATCAGTTCAGCTGAATTCCAATCTTTGTCTGGAATACGCCATTTGTCATCTTCAAAATGAATCTTAATTCGCCTGCCGTTATCGTCAAAGTAAAAAAGGTTTGATGGATTCACATCAACCTGCCCGTGATACCCGGCATCTATCAAGTTATATGTGGTATCATCCAGTAGATTTGATATTTCATTCTGATGATCAACCGCAGTGATGAACACATCTTTCGTAAACTCTTTTATTTTTTTGTGATTGTTTCCTGCTAATATCAGCCCATCATCCTCAAAAATTGAGAGCAGCCATCTACCAAAACTTTGAGCAAATGTCTGCTCCGGTGTGTAATATTTTCGAAGTTCATTTAGCAAACGATCGGTAAAGTCTGTTTCATCGAGTTGTTCTTCCACCTTTTTCTCAAAACGTACGAACTCATCTCCTAAATGTATGTTGCCAGCTGCGGGTGGATGATATTGATAGTCTTTGTGTTTGTAGGTGAATTCATCTGTTGTATCAGCCTGGAACAACTTTACAGCTGATACTTCTTCGATATCGTGATCTTCATCAGCCAGCCAGAACACAGGAACAACTTTTCGGCCGGTATCCGCCTCAATATTTTTTGCGGTAAGTATTGCTGTGATTGTCTTGTAAATCGTAAAAAGAGGACCCCCGAAGAGTGAAACCTGCTGACCAGTCACCACAGCAACCGTGTCCGGATCCCGAAGTGATTCAATCTCTCGAATTGTTCTGTCAGAAGGGCTAAAAGTTTGGTTGAAATCGAGCAGCAGGTCCGTAATGTGCTCACGATCGCCAGTGAATGAGAATTCATGGCAGTATTCAGAAAGTACCTTTCGATCAGGCAGACCTGTCGTAAAAAACCGAAGGATCTCTTCGTTTCCGTTTATATAATCTTTGAAAAGCTTAGAAAATGGAAGATTCTCGAATGTTTCCGGCGTAACTTCCACACTACCCCTTTAACCGGTTGATCTGATCTCTGATTTTAGCAGCTTTTTCGTAATTTTCGGTATCGATTGCGGTTTGAAGCTCTTTTTCGAGTTTTTCAATTCCGCTGAGTTCATTCTTTTCCTCTACAATACCTTGCGCACTCTTTTTGGAGCCCGGTTTTTTCTGTTCTTCAGATTCAATACCAGCTTCATCAAGAACACTTGTATGAACAAATATCGATGCACCAAAACGGATAGCAACCGCAATCGCATCACTTGGCCTGGCATCAATTTCAATTTTTTCATCACCGCGGTTAAATACTAATTTTGCGAAAAACGTCCCTTCTGAGAGTTCATTGATCAGTACGTAATCAATCGCCGTATCAAAACTCATGATAATATTCTTTACCAGGTCGTGCGTCATCGGCCTTGGAGGTTTAATACTTTCAAGTTCCAGTGCAATTGCCTGAGCCTCAAAGGTTCCGATAATGATGGGTAAACGCCTGCCTCCACTCTTTTCAGTTAAAATAAGAGCGTATGCCCCGCCGCTGCTGGGGCTGGTTGACAAACCAAGTATGTCCATTTCAATTTTTTGCAATGGTGTCTCCGGTATGCATTAATTTTTGATTGGAAGTTAAGGAATTTCAACTATCTCTTAAACAATAACCGTTCCGATATTTATCCTCAAGATTTTGAATGATATGCTGTGTGGAATCCCACAATCTGAATTGCTGACCGATATATCTTTTGTATCTTATTTGATACACAATTAACATAACAGAAACTGGAAGAATTTGATTTCAAATTATGAATGTAAAAATCAAAGAGCAACGAAACCCGAGAACCGGAAATCCAACTACCGTAATTACCGGGATCACTCACAATCCACAGGTGATTGAAAAACTTGAAAAGAAGTTAAAATCGAACTGCGGAGCAGGTGGGCACACGGAAGGAAAAACTATTTATATCCAGGGTTCCCATACTGATAAGATAAAATCTATCCTGACAAAAGAGGGATACACTGTACAGTAATGAAGTAAAATTGTGTATTTACATTAATTTACAATAAAGTTTCAATTTTTTTGTAACAAATCGGTGTCAGGATACTCTTGAACATACAGACGTGTATTGTTCTCTTGATCAATTTAAATACCGGATCTCTTGTTTGTAAAGACTGATAGAAAAAATGTACTGATCGTTGAAGACGATGGTATACAGCAAATTATAATGAAAAGATTTGCAGACAGACTTGGATTGAATGTACTGGCAATCGTCTCTAAAGGTTTTGAGGCCGTGGAAACTGCAAGATCTCTACCCGAAATTGATCTGATCATGATGGATGTCCGTTTGGCGGACAATATTGATGGTATTGAAGCAATGACCCGTATTCGAAAATCAGCCAATAGCATTAAAGTTATCTACGTTACTGGTAATTCGGAACCTGAAACGAGAAATCGTGCATTAGAGACGAATTATGATGCTTTTCTTGAAAAACCGGTCACTGAGGAGAAACTCCGGTTTGCAGTATCCAAAGCGTTTGCTGAGGTTTAAGTTTTCATCATTTAAATTAGCAATCGAGGGTAGAATCATTGTATTTTTAGTAGATGAAATTCTCTGCAATACCATCGCTTTTTCTACTGTTTTTCTACATTTTTCCGGCAAATTCTGTTTACTCACATCCGCTGCCGGAGATCGTGGAGTCAGATTCCATTCGTGTTGGTGTTGTACTTAGCGGAGGCGGAGCAAAAGGTATTGCTCATATAGGGGTGCTGAAGAAATTAGAAGAAGCCGGCGTTCGAATCGACTACATCACCGGAACAAGTATGGGCAGCCTCGTAGGCGCCCTGTATTCGATCGGCTATACCACAGACCAGTTAGAAGAGATTGCCAAATCAAGCAGCTGGGATCAGCTTTATACTGAAAGACCAAATCGGCGATATCTCTCAAACTTTGAGAGAATGCAAGGTGACAGAACCATCGTCTCTTTCCCCATTCGTGAACGTGGCCTTGATTTTCCCTTCGGTATAATCAGCGGGCAAAATATTTACGCTTTTCTATCCCGCTATACATGGCCGGTTCATGGTACGGATCGATTTGAAAACTTTCCTATCCCTTTCGCAACGGTTGCAACTGAGCTTGAAACCGGTGAGCCAAAAGTGTTTCGTTCAGGATATTTGCCGGATGCAATACGTGCCAGTATCTCCATTCCCTCCCTGATTCGGCCTCATGTAATTGACGGAGTTGCATACATTGATGGCGGACTATCAAATAATTTACCGGTACAAGAAGCGAAAGAGTTAGGTGCAAATTTCATCATCTCGGTAAATGTAGCTGCCCCGCTTATGCCAACGGACAGCCTGACCTCTTTTGCCGATGTTTTCACCCAGGTATTAAACTATCGGATAAATGAAAAAATTGAGGCTCAAATTGAAGAGTCTGATATCTACATCAGCCCTCAAGAAGCAAATAGGTTTGAAATTGTTGATTTTGACCGGGTTGATGAGTTAATACAGGTTGGTTTAGATGAAGCCGATCTCTATATGGATCAATTTAAAGAAGTTGCTGCCCGGCAGGTTGCAAAACCGCAATTGCGACCCGGAATCGGCAGTTACGGGGCATTACCATTTAATCGCGTGATCATCAGCGGAAACGACCTTATAACCGACGAATTCATATTAAGTGAATTAAATCTTGAGCAGGGGTTTCAATTGACCCCGGATTTTATTGATGAGAAAATCAATCAGCTTTACAGTACCCAGCTTTTTGATCTGATTACCTACCGAATTCAACCGGATGAATCGTATTACTATAATCTGCACATCAATGTTGAAGAGAACAGAACTGATGTATTCAGAGTTGGTTTGCGATACGAAACTCAAACGGATGCATCCATATTGCTGAATACACAGTTCAGAAATTTGTTGTTTAACGGCTCTAATTTACGGTTTGATTTACGTCTGGGTGATGAAATCAAAGCTTCAGCAGAATTACTGGCATACGGAGGGCTTGGATCCCGTATGGGTATAATGACGAAAGCAGAGTACAGTTCAGAAAATATTGATCAATTTGAGGCCGGTGAACGTACATCACGCTTCAAAAATCACAGAACCCGATTGCAGCTTTCTGTTGGTAATTATTTAAGCTCCAATAACCTTATTGCCGGGGGAATAAGACGAGATTTTATCTATCAGAACAATACCATTAATCCTGATATGATTCTCCCCTCTTCAAGAGATCATACCTCCTATTTTTTCCATTTTAACAGAGATCGTCTTCACAGGAAGTCGTACCCAACCAATGGTACCCGTTTCGTATCGAATGCAAGTTATAGCGGCGATTTTTCGCTGAGTAACATCAACTACCTGAGAGCCGGAAGTTTGATCGAATCATTTTTTGAGTTATCTAATGATTTTTCAATCAGGGCCCTGTTATACGGCGGTTACAGTTCGGGGGACGACCTGCCCTGGGGATCATGGTATGCCATAAACCGGCTCGATTCTGAATTTGGTTTTGTACGTTTTGGCGGATTCAACCGGTACGAACTTACCAGTCGCAACATACAAATGGCCTCCGCAGGGATACAGATGGAGCCGATTTATCATCGGTTTATTAACTTTGATTTTTATATCGGTCGATTTCCTGATGAGTGGGACTTAGCTACAACAGATATCGTGCAGGGAGCGAGTATTTCTGTCGGTGCCCTTACCATATTGGGACCTGTTCAGGTTATACTATCCACAAGTACAGAAAACAGTTTTCTTGCAGAATTTCAAATAGGATACCAGTTTTAATGAACGAAGAAAAAATACGCAGCCAGATTACAGAAATTGAGCAGGAACTTACTGAAGAAAATGACCGCGCTGATCTGCACAATGATGCCGGAGTTGGATATTCTCTTTTAGGGGAGTTTGATAAGGCAGAGCGCTATCATAAAAAAGCGGTAGAGTTGCATCGAACACCTGCTCACCTGTTTAACCTGGCAAACATTTTTTCTCAGCAGGAAAAACTGGAGCAATCAATAGATATGTATCTTCAGGTGCTGGAATTGAACCCTGCTCACATTGGTGCTTTAAATAATCTTGCGGATAGTTATGAATTGAATGGTCAGACTGACAAGGCGCACGAGTTATTTCATTATATCACACACATTCAGCCGGATGAACCGATGTCTCATTTTAACCTCGGAAACTTTTTTCTAAGGCAAAACCAACATATAGAAGCGGCTAAGTGTTATGAGGCAGCAATCGAAAAAGATGAGAATTTTACGGATGCCTATTTCAATATCGCCTGGGTTCTGTTCCAGGCGAAGGCGTACAGAGAAGCGTTAGAGTATGCAAATTTAGGTCTGGAGACAGATCCGAATTACGACGATCTGAAACAGATAAAAGTGAAAATCGAGAAAGAGTTAGCTGAATGATGTCGAAACATCTGCTATAGAAGATTTTTTTGCACGCATGGAACGGTTTGCTACCTGTACTTCTCTTTCCAGTTCCAGGGCAAATTTAGCGGCCATTCGCTGATCAAAACCGGGACGGCACCCTATTTTTGGCAGTCGCCTGAGGTTTTTTCTGGCTCTCATTCCAGATCGGGCATATCGCTGCAGTTCTGAATCTTGTTCCTGCAACTCTGAGAACGATTGCAACTCAGCTTTGGAAAGTTTTCCTTCTGCGAAGTCGTTCACGAACTCTTCAAGTAGGTTCTCATGTTGTTTAAAGCTCATCATATCGAAGTAGCGTGTTTAATTGAGGATGATTAGAGATTGATACCGGCCCGGCAACATTTAGTTCCCAGAAAGTTTATTTCTGAAGAATTAATGTGCCGGGCACCGGGATTTCTCTTTCCGGGTACACTACTTCAACTGAGTACAGCCTAAATTGTTTCAGGATTTACGTACTCTCCGATTAATGCCTGCAACTGTTGCCGGGCTCGGTTTATTCGGGATTTCACCGTACCCATTGCGGTATCGGTAATCTCAGCAATTTCCTCGTATGTAAGCTGCTGAATATCTCGTAAAACGATTACTTCTCTGAAGTCATCATTGAGTGTCATTAATGCTTTTTCAAGTTCTTTAACCGACATTTTTTGGTGAAGCTGATCATCCTGGAGAATCACGCTATCCTCAATTTCAAATTCTCTGTCATCCGGATCAGAAGGATCGGCATGCATAGAAATAGTTGTCATGCGCTGCTTCTTTTTATACATGCTTTTCGCAAGGTTCAATGCAATGGTATACATCCAGGTTGAAAGCTTAGCAATTCTTACATAGGATTGTCGGCTTCGGTATACCCTCAGAAATGTTTCCTGAACAAGATCTTCGCAATCCTGGTGGTTGTGGGTATAACGGTAGAGAAAATTGTGGAGGCGATCTTTATATCGCTGAACAATAATATCGAAAGCCGGAATGACGCCAGCCTGAAGTTGTTCCATTACATCTTCGTCGGAAAGTGAATGTAAGTTTACTTTAGTTGATGATTCCATGGTGGTACCCCTATTTCGAAGTTGCTGTTTTGTACCACCGGGCGTTATCAGCCGATGATACGTTTTATCAGCAGGAGGTAGATCGAAGGGATATCAAGTGTGCTGAAGCCTTTAGCTGCCCGATCTGCATCGAGCAGGGCTTCAAAAATGCGAGGCATTTCGGATAGCTGAAACTGAGAAGCATCTTTCCATTTAAAGTTGAAAAGATAACTGCTGCCAATTCCAAGTTCGGATTGAACCTGGCTTTTGGTCAGCTGCTTCTCCATCAGCCGTCGAATTTGCCATACATCTGCGAACACTCTGTAAAAGAACCCTACGGATCGAATAACTTCTCCCGCATCTGCATTACTCTTGAGCAACATCTGTTCCGCAATGCCAAGGGCTTTTTCAAGATTTCGCTGAAATATGGCTTCTTTAAGCTCAATCACCGAATATTCGCGATATGAGCCGATTATTTTTTTTACGTGGTCTATAGTCACTCTCTCCTGACTGTCTACAAAAGTGCACACTTTATCTATTTCAGTGGACAGAAGTTTTAAATTATTACCTACAAGCTGAGCCAGGATTTGCGAGGCCCGCGGGTCGAGCTGTTTATTATATTGAGATTTGGCCCACTCCATCGCCCAGTCTGCCAGCTGATAATCGGGTAATGTTTCAAATTCAAACTCCTGAACATTTGAATTGGATTTACTTTTAAAAGCTTTTCCGAGCGAGGTTCTCCCATCCGGTAATTTTTTATCAATGATGCATAAGGTCGTTGATGGATTTGGCTGCTTTGCATAGTGTTCAAAATCATTAATGTTCCCTCCTCCTGATTCGCCAACCCGTAGTTTTAAAAAGTCGCGAACAATTACAACTCTCTGCTCCGCCATCATCGGAAAGCTTTTGACTATGCCAAGAACTTTTTCGGGAGTAGTCTCGCTTCCATAAAGAAGATCAAAATTAAAATCTTTTTGATCCCCGGGCACAAGTTCGCTTATCTCCTTTTGAAGCCTCTCAATAAAAAATTGCTCCTCTCCATAGAGGTAATAAATGGGTTTCCTCTGGTCCGGAGTACGTATACTGTTGCGTGCTTTTTTGAAAAGATCTATGCTGGTTGCCTTTGCCAAGAGTTGTTTTGTTCGAGGGATTGAAATTTAACTAACGTAAGGTGAGATGATAGGAATTGTAATCAGAACACACCAATGAAAAACATTCAAAACATGGAATTGTTTGGTAGTTCTAACCATAGTTTCGAAAAGGATACAGCTTAATAGTCTTAGAAGTCCGGCAATTCATTATCGGGTTGAAAAGAGTGCCGTCCACTCACCTGATAGATCCGCTAACTGGAAGGAATATAATTTCGACACCGGAACACCCGACATTCTATAGATATCATCACAGTAAATTGATTTCACCAAAATACCAATCATAAAAAAAGCCTGCCCCGAACTTAATCAGGACAGGCTTAAAATCATTATCGCCTAATGAAATCTGTTAGTCAGAATTTAGCTTTTTTTCGTTACCAGGAGAACAATCAACCCGATAATAACAGCCAAACTAATGAGGAACAGAATAAACATCAGGTTGGATACCGGTTCTGCTGACCGTGCCCAGTCACCGAGTTTTACGTCAATTGAGGCAATTTGTCCTTGTGAAAGAACATTTCCTGTAGTTAAATATTCGCCCCAGTCAGATTTCACCGTATTGTTCCAGTAATTGCTGAAACTTTCATAGAGTTGTACATCTGCCTCTTCATTCTGCTCACGGGCAGTAGCTGAGGCATTGTCTACAAAGGAGTTCAATGCATTATTAAACGCATTTTCACTGGTAAATGCAGGAAGTTCAATTCCATTTTGGTTAAACGCGGTACTAAGAGCGTTCCAAAGTTTGTTATCGACGCTTGCCTGCCATGCGGCGAGAAGATCTGTAATCTCCTGTTCAGCCTGTACGGGTGAATCAGAAGCATATGCATTCGCCATTCTGGAACCAACCCGATCCCAAACTGTCTCGAAATATGCGTGCTGAGCTCTCATGCGCAGGTAATCCTGTGCTTCAAGGCCGGTTTCTCGATCGGCCTGATTGATATACTCAGAAAGGATGGTTCGAAGCAGTGAAAGCGGATCGTCTTCAAGGCTTTCGCTCGCTTCTGCAATTTCAGACTGAGTCTGAGAGTCCATTGCCTGGTAACGGTTGAGTAGATTTTCAAGGAAATCTGAAACAAACTCATCACGTGACTCCAGGTTTTGTCTGTACTGGGTTACCAGTCCTGAGAGCCTGCGTTCGTTGGCAGAAGCCCGTTCAAGCCGCTGTCGCACAGCTTCCGAGTCTTCATCCATTTGAGCAATTTGAGTGCGGAATTCGTCGATTTCAGCCTGCAGGCCTTCAATTCGTTCATTCAGCTCGTTTACAACTTCAATGTTGCTTTCGGCTCCGCCTAAACTGGTACGCAAAATAGCTACTCTATCTTCAAATGTATCCGGATAGAGAGCTGCGTTCAGAAGTTCTTCGTATCCTGAGTAATCAGCTTCAAGCTGATCAATCTGGTCGTTAATATCACTAACATCATCAGATGAAGCCGCACTGTTTATTCGATCTGTGATTTCATTGTAATCAGCTCTGAAATCTTGCTGCACCTGGTAATCACTCTGCTGAGCCATTACTGATGCCGAAGCAAATAATAAAAGAGCCGCCAATGTAGAAATCGTTGTTGTCATTACTTTCTTCATAGTTTCTCTCCTTTATCTGCGACCGGTTTGATCAAGGTTATAAGTATCGCCTGTTCCCATATCAACGAGTTCGACATATCCGTCACGCTGATTGAATGCAGGTTGTTGCAGCCCATTTTCTGTGATTGAGATTACGCGTTCGAGTGAGAGTTCGCTCTCACCGGGTTCAAAAACGTATACGTTGCTGAATCCTGCCGCAGTAAGAAAGTAGAATCCTGCACTGTTCCGAATCAGACGAACTTCATCAACAGATGAAACGCCCTCTTCCTCAAGTACGGGAGCTACCGAAAACTTAACTGCGTAACGCTGATCGTGAACCTCAGAATTGCTGTCGACGGTGAGTACGCTTTCGATAGGCTGAGCGTAATCAACACCTTGCAATGTAAGAGATGGACCACAAGCAGCAGCGCCAAACAATAAAGCAACACACAACGCAAGTGTGGTTAGTTTTGGTTTTGCCATAATAGTTATATTTCTATGATGTTTTGGTGATTATTCGTTTCTATGATAATCGAGTTATAATGTTTCCTTACACTGATAAAAGTGTGGAACACAAATACGACTCATTTAAAGATTTATACCCATTCAATGAATCAATCTGCATGATAAAGGAAAATCCAATAATATTTCCACCTAATTTTTCAATTAATTCAGCACATGCCTTTGCCGTGCCTCCGGTTGCAATCAGGTCGTCATGAATTAATACATTGGCTCCTTTATCGACAGCATCGGCATGAATCTCAAGTGTATCTGTGCCATATTCGAGCTCATATTTGTGCGAAACGGTATCCGCAGGAAGTTTATTGGGTTTTCGTACGGGAATAAATCCAGCATTCAGATCCTGGGCAAGTCGCAAACCAAACAGGAATCCGCGTGATTCAAGGCCTGCCACGAAATCAACATTCTGATTTTTATATGGTTCTGCGAGCAATTTGGATGTGAGTACCAGCGTCCCGGAATTGGCCAGAAGGGGTGTAAAATCTTTAAACTGAATTCCCGGTTTTGGAAAATCAGGAATTGTTCTGATTTTATCGTGTATTCGTTGTAGCTGTTCAGTCATCTATAATTAATGGATCATTCTTTTTTATTCATTGGTAATATCGGTTAAGAACATACAAATTTATCAACTATGTTTAATGGTTTTCCCTCATCGGTCCATCAAAAATATATGCGTGAAGCGCTTAAGCTTGCAGAAACCGCTTTGCGTGAGGATGAAGTACCGGTCGGGGCGGTTGTTGTACATAACGACAGGATTATCGGACGTGGGTATAACCAGGTGGAAATGCTTGGCGACCCCACCGCCCATGCGGAGATGATAGCACTATCCGCAGCTTGTACAACCCTTGGAAATAAATATTTAAAAAATGCTACGTTGTACGTTACCCTCGAACCGTGTGTGATGTGTTCCGGTGCTGCAGTCTGGTCGAAAATTGACCGGCTGGTATTCGGGGCAATGGATGAAAAAGCCGGTGGTGCAGGATCCGTTTTTAATATCACTTCAAACCGTAAACTAAACCATTCCATTGAAACAATTCAGGGAGTACTTGAAAGTAATTGCTCTGCACTGCTCAAAGAGTTCTTCAGAAAGAAAAGAGAAGAACGTTAAATCAATTTGATTCACCAAATAATCGCTGTTTCATACGGATAATACGAACCGCAAATTCCCGCCTCCCCTTTTTTGTTGCAAGTGGCAATACAATCTTGAAAAGCAGGTACAGCCCTATCACAAGGCCGACAAAAATGTGGATGGTATATTCCTGATAGATTTGTAAATATTCCAGCATCTGCTGTCCGGCAATAATTGAGATTCCAAGAAGCAGCGGCGTCCAGATCGTTATTGCAACTATAAAATAGAGCAGGAATAACCGGAAATTTGTCTTCAGCAAGCCTGCTGTAAAATAGGTTGGAAAGCGGGTGCCGGGAAGAAACCGGCTGGCAAAAATTATTTTGAACCCATTGTCACGAAACATTTCAGCGGATAAATCAACATCTTTTTTGCTGATCAGCCAGCGAAACGGAGCTTTTTCAATCACAGGTCGCCCTAAAATTCTGCCGATCCAGTATATAAAAGTATCTACCAGAATAATCCCAATATATATGGTTAGGAAGGCCACCCACAGGGGAATTACGCCGCCCGCTACGAGCAAACCGCCCCCGATGCACCCAAGGTCCTCACTGACAATTGTTACGCTGCTCAGCAACAAAATGATTAGCACAAGTCCCCAGCCATGAACGGGTGGCACATCCTCAAATCGAAATGACCGGTTTGATTCCTCAACTCTCTGTGTATCAGCCTGCGCTCTTGTTACTCCCTGGCCCTGCTCAACATGCTGCAGAAATTGCGCCATTTCCCGTACCCATTGCTCAACATTTTCATAAACGGAGAGATGTCCACCCTCAAAAAGGTGTAGTTCACTCTGAGGAATAATTCTGTGGTGTTCAATTGCTGTCTCTGGTGAAACGTGCGAATCATTTTTACCATGCAGAATTTGTGAGGGCATTTCGATGGAGTTGAGGATATTCCGATACTCTCTTTGATCGAGCGAATTCATTATCCTGACCCGTTCCAGGTCCACAGTATTAAACTGGTACCATCCTGCTATCGGTAACAGATATTCTACTGCGATTCCAATAGGATACAATAGTGAATAGATCGGCTGATTGAGCACATGATAACCGAGGAAATGATATTCCTCCACACCCAAAGCAGACATCATGACATAGCTGTTTACCCCGAAATTATTGTCGCGGGTGGCATCGATAAAATCAATGGCGGTACCGTTTCCAAATCCGTATCCGGCAACGTGCAGAGAATCAATTCCAGTGGCTTCCAGCCAGGCTGCGGCCATCGAGGCCCTTGAAGCCGGTGAATGGCTGAGTCTTTCTCCATCCAACGAATGTGTTGGAAATTCGGGAATCAGAACTTTCCATTGATCTGATAAACGCTGTGCAAGTGGTTCAAGCCGGGTCAGATTGGTGAATGGATCCGGAAAGATCAAAATTGGTGAGCCGGTTTGTTGATTTCCGAATTCAAGATAGCTGAACTGAATAGTCTTCTGTTCCCACTCCAGTTCAACTCTGTTCTCATGAAGGTGTGGTTTCTCTTCTACCGGAAACAGAAAACGGACCGAGAATGATATAAGATATAATGTTACAAGAAAGAGCAGTACCCGAACGGATAACCGGTTCATATCGAAACCTACCATTAAAACTGAATCGGTTCGTATTTGGTGTCAACTTCTGAAGAAATGGGGGTAAAAATAGCACTCATTTTGTTATGCAGTTTTTCTGCAAGAAGTTTTCTATCTGAATCATGCAGTACATTGTCCCCGAATGTAATGGTTGCATTGATATTTTTTTGTTTTGCAAGATTATATAAATGGGTGTGTATAGGATCATCACCCCACCAGCAAACGGTTTCATGTGCTGGATCTGAATTCGGACAAGTACTATAATGAAGCACACAATAGTGTACGCCAAGTTTAGATTTTGAAGGATATTCAAGCAGTGATGGACGAAAACGTAATAATTTTTCTCCCGGAGAGGTCGTTCCTTCCGGAAACAGGGTGAGTCCGCGGGTATCGGTAACTTTTCCTGAAATCTCTTCATTCACTCGTGCAATGTCCATTTTATTCTTACGGTCGATAAAAACAATCCCAACTGATTTAGCAATTGTACCGAGTACCGGCCAGTCGGCTATTTCTGCTTTAGCAACAAATGTGGTATGTAGTGTCCGGAACAAGACAATAATATCCACATAACTCAGGTGGTTGCTTACCAGGAAAAATGGAGCACTTGGGATAGGGCCTTCTACAGTTACCCTTATTGAGAGCAGGCGGCTAATGCTTCTTCCCCATAATTTCAGGATTCGATTTAGCCAGGCATCGCCTTGCCTGCGAAAGAGTTTTAAAACTCCAAGCCCGGCGATATACCCCGCATAGATAGTAAGGGTAGCTAAAATGACTAATGAAACTTTTACAATAGCGAATAAACTTCTCATAGAATCAAGATAACAAGGATTGAAGATAGTATGACAGCTTTTTTATTATAAATCTGCACTTAAAAATTTAAATTTTACTGAAAGACCTGAAAGTTTCTCATGGCTCAGTGGATCTTCAATTTTTATAGCAGTACCCGATTCTTTATTTTATAAAGCTATATATTTTTTCTGAATCACGAATAAAACAAGAAAATAATAATTATCTGAGACTGATTGCGAAACATAATGTGTTATTACAACAGTTTATGTCACACACGTAATCGGCCGGTATACAATGCTCTATTACAAAACTTTTATCAAAGACCCGTCTCTGGATTGGGTTGTTTTTATCCACGGTGCCGGCGGGTCCTCATCGATCTGGTTTAAGCAGGTGCGGGCTTACCAGGAGGCTTTCAATGTTATGCTGGTTGATTTACGGGGGCATGGCAAATCGAAAGAGATGAGCACGATGAAGGCATACTACAAAGAGAAATATACATTTAAAACCGTAAGCCGAGATGTGCTGGAAGTTCTCAGAAATAATAAGATTGATAGTGCTCATTTTGTAGGTGTTTCTCTCGGTACAATCATCATTCGAACAATTGCCGAGCTCAAACCTGAAGTTGTGCAATCAGCCGTTATGTGCGGTGCGATCACGCGGATGGATGTTCGCTCCCGCATATTAGTTTGGCTTGGACACACATTTAAAAAAATTGTTCCGTTCATTTGGCTGTATAAACTTTTTGCGTGGGTCATCATGCCAAAAAAAAATCACCAGGAATCCAGAAGCATGTTTATCAGTGATGCCAAAAATCTGGCCAAAAAAGAGTTCCTGAAATGGTTTCGTCTAACCTACGATGTAAATCCGCTGTTACGCTATTTTAAAGAGAAAGAGATGCAGAATCCCACACTTTACGTGATGGGCAGTGAAGATCACATGTTTTTACCCCCTGTTAAAAAAATGATCGCCGATTTTGAACGAAGTTCACTGCATGTAATCGAGGGATGCGGACATGTATGCAACATTGAGGAACCCGACCTGTTTAACGAAATCTCTATCAAATTTTTAAAGAACAACGCTACTCACCTTCAGCAGGAAACGGCATAGCAATTTAAATTCACCAGAAAATTTATCATCCAAAACATGCTCAGAGGGCTTTGAGCCACAGGAATCCCTTCAGGGCATTACTGCACGCTGTATGTGCGCTCTGACGGGGTTATGAACTCCCACCCATTAGCGGGGAACAGCCGACAGATGGGTATTTCAAAGCCTTAGGTCAACAATTTTTTTCCTTCACTTCAATCATGGCGTATCAAAAAAATAAGCCGTGAAAAAGATACCCGAAAGGGCACCTATTCACGGCTTGGGTCTATCTCTATTAAAAGTTTTTCGTTAATCGCTGTTCAGGTCCAGTCTCCGCTCTTCTCTGATCAGGCGAGAGAGCCATGCTTCCGGCTGCCTGTTTGATTTTATTTGATGTAAATATTCAATTGAGTCATCAAAGGATGAAAATCCTTTATATGCTACAAAGAAGAACCCCGTAACCGGATTATAAAGCATGTGTGCATCGAGCCCTTCATTTTTAAATGAATTGTAGAGATTGTCGGCATATCCCCTGTTCTTAAATGCTCCGCCAATCACATAGTATTCGTAATCTTCATGATTGCCATTCACATTCTGAAGCTCCATTGCCCGCATATCACGCGTGTAGTCTGATACATTTCTGCGGCTTACACTGCTTTCAGAAACTCCGTTATATGTAGGCTCCGGGCGGATATCAGAGAGATTAATCTCTTTCAACTCAATATTGCTGTTTGACCTGGCTGAATGATTTGAGTTTGAGTTCGAATCAGATCCAGTTATAGAAGAATCCTGATTATCCAAAGCCATATCCGGCAGCGTATGATCAACTGGAATGTCGGATTGTGGAGATGGCGGGACCGGTGATTTATCGCTGATATAATTCATATTATTTCGATGCTCATCTTTACGCTCGGCGAGCAGTTCACCTTTACTTTGGAATGCGCGATGAAGCCGATTATCGAGCGATTCTTCAAGTTCTGCCTGCAACAGTACTACAAGCTCCGATTCCTGCACGTCGGTTGAGTTATATCCGAAAAGATATTTCAAACCGAAAAACCAGCCGGGCAGATCTTTAAGAATTGGAATTCCCCTTCGAATTTCAGTCTGTTCAGTTCTGTAAAGTCCGGCAATCACCGTACTCTCTCCATCCAGGAGAAGAGCGTGTGTATTCGCCTGTTGCTTGTTTATAATAGTACTCACCGGATCGGGCTGTGCGGAAGAACGTTCTGCTTCGAGATCCAGATAGATTAATGTAGTATCTCCAATCTCAACAATTTGCGGGCGAACCAGCAGAATAGTACCGGTACTGAAGAACTGATCGGTTACATTCCCCGCAAAATCACGCTGTTTGATCGAGAAATCCTGCCCCACCTGAATGCGGCCCTCTTCACCATCCATGACTTTCACGCTCGGTGTAGCCAGAATCTGCCCAAGGTTATCAGCTTCAAAAGCACTGAAAAGAGCCTGGACTTCAATTCCGCCACCGATATCGCCAAAGTTTATGAGCGAGTTAAATACGTTTTGCGATACGTTCTGCGCCCCTCTGGCATTTACGGAAACGAACTGGCTTCCGCCAAACTCAATGCTAGGCAATTCACCATCCCCACCGCCGTCAGTTATAAAGTCAGTAATATTATCGGGGACATTATTGGTAAGCGTTGACCAATCTACACCAATTTCGCGCAGGGCACGTTTATTTCCTTCAAAAAACGTTGCATTGATGCGAATTTCCCGGGTGTTTGTTGAAATTCTCCGTCCTTCAATTTCTTCGGCACCTCTTCGCTGCACAGTATCTTCCCCTTCGCCAAGCCGTTCCCGGGCTGCCTGGGCTGTCACAATTTCCAGAATATCATCTGATTCGAGAACGACAAGATTCTGAACCCGCATTATATAATTGAGCGCATCTTTCCAGTGCATTGCTGGCAGAGATACACCAATAGGCCCCGAGGCATTGGAGCGGTCGATGATAAAGCGGTTTTCAAAACGCTGAGCATAAGTGGTTAGAACCTCTACTGCATCCTGAAACGGTGTTCTTCTGTCGAATGAAATCAATTCTTCAGGATTGGTATACTCCCTCGGAAGATTGTCTGTCGCCTGAGATTGCAGAAGTTCAGAAACTCCAAGAACAAATAGTAGAGTGAGTATTAATGCTTTCATAGTTCGTTTATAGATTTTCATCGTTGTACCTCCAGTGATACCGTCTCCACAATTCCGCCTTTATTCAGCCGGAAAATGGCATAGCCCTGATTAATATTGATAGATTCGAGGCGCCCGAGATACACCCGGTCCCTTTCTTGTAATGTTTGTAACCGACCGTTCTGATCCAGCAAGTACACGATTCCGCTCCCGATCCCAACAAGCTGGCTCTGTTCCACATCAATCAAATCATCTGTGTTGGGATCAACATTTCTGATGAGCGGAAAGAATGGATTGTGTGAAGCAAACTGGATCTGTCCGGATACACCCGGTGTGTTCCTTGCATTGAAATAATTGTGACGGTCGTAGAAACTCCGCAATCTGAAATTGAATGTGACAAACGTATATTCATCCACCTGACTAACCGGTGAGATTACCAGTTCCTCAATTTTCTGGACCGGTTCGCTGTTTTCAATGCGGGTCATGAAATTTAGTACCGCTCTGTACGGTCCCCTACCGGCCAGCTGAGAGGTTACTACTCCATACCGGTCGGTTTGCGTGGAATCTGTATAAATATAGTCGAACTGAATTGGGTCCGTATCGCTCAAAATGGAGAGAAAGCGGTAGACCTGATCCGGATTATTTGTCCGGAAAAGTGTTTTATCAAAATTCTCGATAAACTCTTTAGACTGAACAAATTGCTGTTCAAGATCCGGCAAACGGTCTGCGATTTCTCGCTTGTTATCGTATTCAGCCTGATCTGTCTCGATTGTTTGTTCAAGTTTATCAATTTGCGGTAGCTGATAGAAGTGAATAATGAGATATCCGCCTGCTGTAATAAAAATCAGCACCATCAGCAGAATTAAAGTATTTCGGAGTGCGTACGACATGGCTATTGAGTTGAAGCTTGTTGAATTTCAGCAGATTCACCGGGTGTAAAAAGAGAGCGGTCATCTACGACTTCCCGAATCATCATGGAGAATGAAAAGATATCGCGCTCCCGTAATTCCTGTTTACGAACATTGAGCAGCGTTACCGTTTCAAACTGACCGGCAAGCAGGGGTATTCTGTCCTTAAAAAGCGAATAGCCATCTACCATCAGCACATCATCATTCTGCCTGAACGAGGTGATCCAGGTGCTGCCCGTATTCTGTAAAGCCCTGTTGAAGCGATCCATCGTTACTGTCCACCGGATGTTATCTTCATTAAGTTCTCGCAACAGGTTAAGCTGATCCTGCATCAGGCTGAGTTCCTGTGAAAGTTCTTCAGATCGTGTCACCAGGGGATTCACATCTGCAATCATCATATTCAGCTGATTAGAGCGAAGCTGAAGAGAATCGATTTCAGCACTGTTTTGCTGATAGAAAAAGTTTAGTATAATTGGACTAAGCCCTATCAGCACAAGGAGTAACACACCATGCCATTGAAGCCTGAAGATCTTTTGCTGATCGACCACATAGGATGGAAGAAATGACAGATCGATATTTTTCCGGATATCACCCTTTGCCGCAATTTCTGCCAGCCCGATCGCGGTTGTATAAAACGGTACGATCTCTGTCAGAGATTCTTCGTAGAGCAGTTTATCGCTGTTGAAGGCGAACTCTTCAACATTCAGTTCACTGAAACTTGACTGAAAAAAATCGGTGACTTTTTTGCCGTTACCATTATTAAATATGATCAGCTGATCGAGTGCAGGGACTTCCCCGGTATCAATCTGAAAGAGAATTTTTGAAAATATCGTACTCAAATAATTCTTGTGATCAAACCCTTCGTTAATCACAGGAGAAACCTGCAGGAGCTGATCCCCTTTCATAAAAAGCAACCGGCTCTTCTTTTTCCCGATCTGCAGAAGTGCAGTTATAATTTCAGAATTCATCTCATAATGGGTACGATACATTCCCATCATTACCGATTCATCGGGAAGCACATCCTGAACCTGACTTTTCAGGTTAAACCGTTCCCCGGCCTGAAGCATAAGTTTCAGTGTCGGCGATTCATTATCTACGGAACCAATAATGAGTGTACCATCGTCACGGATCTTGAAATCGTAGAGTTCTTCATTCGGTTTCCGATTGTAAAGAGCATATAGTTTCTCTTCAAGAATTTCGAGAACTTCCTTCTTTTTGATTTCTGAATAGTTTAAATCGCTCAGAAACTGAAAAACCGTATCTCCGGCAGGAATATTAACCGCTACCTGCTTGTTGTCTGATTCAACTGTTGTGAGGTAATCGTAGATCAGTTTTTCATTCGAAATCGAATCATCAGATTGAGAAACCAGGTCTTCATTCTCATCCTCAGAGAAAACATCAGCATCCAGGTCATCCAGATCGATCTCTCCAAAAATGTCGTCGTCGCTGGATTTGGAGGATCCTTCTTTTTTTGATTCCGGTTCGGGATCAGGACTATCATCATCAAGCCCGAAAATCAGATCGGCATCGAGTTCATCATCGTCAAAAACATCTCCGGCGGGCTCTTTTTCAAGAACTGATGCAGGCTGAGCTTTCTTAATCGGCTCTACAAGCGTCAGCTGATCTACACGAATAAGTCTCAGTTGATTTTTTTCTGAAACAACACGGGCAACTTTTATGGAATCCCCTTCCAGGCTAATGCCGATATATTCTTTAGGTTTAAACATATGGCTTAATAATCTAAATCGTTAAACAGCTGGAACAGCCTTTTTTTATTATTGGCGTTATTTATCGCCTCTTCTTTAGAAATCTTTCCTTCATCAAACAATCGCTTTAAATCCTGCTCCATAGTGGTCATACCCAGTTCACTACCTTCGGCGAGCATCTGGTAAATTTCATTTACGTTATCATTTCGGATAGCCGCACGAACAGAAGGAGTTACAAGCAGAACCTCTTTTGCCATCACCCGCTTTCCATCGAGACTTGGAATTAGTTTCTGACTAATTACGCCCGTTAACACATCAGCAAGGCGGGAGCGAACCCTGTTCTGTTCCTCTGTGGGTACTTCACCGAGAATACGCTCAATACTTTCCATTGCTGATGATGTGTGCAGGGTGCCGAATGTTTTGTGGCCTGAATCAGTAATTTCAAGAGTTGTCATAATGGTTTCCGGATCACGGAGCTCACCAATAACAATGATATCGGGATCCTGCCGAAGCGCCTGGACAGCCCCGTTTTTGAAAGAGGTTACATCACGGCCCACTTCCCTGTGGCGAACTACAGAGCGCTTTGGCGTGTGAATCAATTCAACAGGAGAAGCAATGATTACGATGTGAGAATCAACCGTTCGGTTATTCGCATCGATGATGGTATCGAGCGTACTTGATTTACCTGAACCGGTAATACCTGTGATAAGAGTCAGCCCGTATTTGTAATATTTGAGACTCAGGGCTTTTGCTACTTCTGGATGAACGCCAAGCGTTTTGAATGGGCGGATTTCCTCATCAATTTTCCGCATGTTCAGTGCAAGATGCTCCAGGTCGAAATATGCATTGGCACGAAATCGCTGTGCTTTTTCGCCATTCTGCGTTGGTAAAGAGTAGGAAAAATCCAGGTTCCTGTCTTCCAGCAGTCTTCGGCGCTGTTCATCTGTGATAATGCTGTGAATCAGAAGGTCGGTTTCTTTATAACTTAACTCTTCGGGCAAATTGAGCGGGGATTTGTTACCAAACACACGGTACCAGATTTTGCCATTACACCCTGTTCCCCCGATATCAATATCTGAAGCCTCATTTTTTCTCATGTAGAGTAAAAATGAGTGCAGCGAACTCATCAGTTGTTTTCTTTTGAGGTCGTCCAGAGTCTTAATTCGTTTCCCAAGCTCTTCATGGTAGTCCATTCCTCTGAACGAGTCTGGCATCTGTCCAAGAATCTCTGCCGCGATGGTGCGAATCGGAGCCAGTGATACTTTAGATGTTTCTGTTTCAACCATGAGTAGTGATATTTAATAATTATTAAGAAATTCTAATGTCACACTATATAGATTATTTCAGGGGTGATTTGTTACAAAAAAACCGAATTAGGTGTGAAGCTGTTAAACGTTTAAGAAATTACCCCGGAAAAGATGTGACTGCAGCGGATGCAATCACCTCTCTACCACTTCTTATCGTCAAGAATTCGTTTTTTTAAAGTGAAAAGCTGAAGATTCATACTTGATATTTTATTTTGCTGAATCTCGATGATGTTTTTCGTAAAGATATTGAACAATTTTTCAGGGCGTTTTCTAAAGTAGTTTAGCGCCATATACCGCTCATATTTTAGCAGAATGCAATCTTCCTCGCACGTAACGCGTGCCATTCGGTTGTTTTTACTGAATAAAAATGTCTCTCCCAAGAAGCTGTTCGTTTCAAGTGTAGCCAGCTGAATATTTTCTTTCCAGATTGAGACTTTACCACTGGCTACTAAATACGCTGAACTAACATATTCATCTTCACTGATGATCGTATCTCCTTCAACAAACCGGGTTTCTTCTCCCAGTTCAAGAAATGCGAGAATATCTTCGTAGTGAAAGTTTTTTAACAGATGTGGCGGATCTTTCAGAAGATCACGAAGATGCTTTTGCATGATGTCGGATTGAAACTTTTTTTGCTCGTCCATAGCGTAATGTACTAATCGTCTACTGTGATTGCCATAATTTCCTCAGCGGTCGTTAAACCTTTCTTGATCCTCTCGCGCCCAGAAGCTCTCAGCGTTAGCATTCCATTCTTTACCGCTGTTTCTTTGATGATTTCTTCATCAATTTCGCCGCCTGATTCCAGGATAATACGTTTTATCTCTTTGGAAAAGTAGAGGGCTTCCATAATTGCAACACGTCCCTTAAAACCGGTATCAAAACACTTTTCACATCCTACAGGTTTATAAAATGTTGTTTCAGCAATTTCTTCATCATTAAACCCTATTCCTTTTAACGTTTCCGGATGCGGCTCATACACCTCTTTGCAGCTGCATAATTTTCGCACAAGCCGCTGAGCCATAACCAGGTTTACAGCATTGGCAATCAGGAACGGCTCAATTCCCATTTTATAGAGCCGTGAAACCGCACTTGGAGCATCATTTGTGTGAAGCGTTGAAAATGTAAGGTGACCTGTATTTGCCATTTTGATGGCTACTTCTGCGGTTTGTAGATCACGCATCTCCCCTACAAGAACAATATCGGGATCATGACGCAGAATACCGCGAATAGCTTGTTCGAACGTCATATTTTTACTGATTTTAAGCTGACGGGCGCCATTAATCAGATACTCAACCGGTTCTTCAATAGTGAGCACATTTTTTGTCGGATCAATAACATAATACAGGGCAGCTACAAGCGTAGTAGACTTTCCGCTTCCTGTTGGGCCTGTGATAATTACAATCCCCGATGGTTTTTCTATAGCCTTCACAAAGTCAGCTTTGGCCTGTTCCTGAAGCCCCAGCACGTTCAGGTCGGTTATGACCTCACGATCGTCCAGTATCCGAATTACCACCGACTCAAATTTCCGTTCAAACTGGGCACCAACCATTGGCATGATGGAAACCCGGTACCGGATATTATAGTTATCCACCGCACGCTGAATAAATCCATCCTGTGAGCTGTCGCGCTCAAAACGGTCAACGTTCCGGGTTTTATCTTTAATAACCGCCGTGATGGCTTCCGGTTTCACATTTTTTTGCTGATACCAGAGCTGGAGCTTTCCATCAATCCTGAACCGGATATCGGTCGTAGATGGACCACTGGGGATGATGTGCATATCACTAACGCCCCTTCGCACTCCCTCAACGAGCATCCCTTCCACCAGGGAGTTAAGCATACTCTGGTTGATCTCCGCATCAATTTCTGACTCATCAACATCCTCTTCGGTTTCGTTGATTTGGCCATCTTCCATGTCGATATCTTCCAGAAGATCGAGGAACTCATTTTTCTGCTCATACACTTTTGAGAGCGTATCTTCAATGAGCTCGTACCGGCAATAGCGGATGTCGTACTCTTTATAGTTTAGCCGCGAAATAATCGTAGACAATTCCGGGTTTGAGGGGTCCGGAGTTGCAATTGTAAGTGAGGTGGCGTTCATTGCTACTGGAATAGCTTTTTGATGCACCAGTTCATCAATCACCTCTTTAGGAATCCGTTCTACATAGGATTTAATCTTCTCAATCTGATCATGGTCGAGCTGCTCGAGTCCGAAGTAAATTTCATCAAAAGCATAAATGCTGGCAATTTCACGCATCACTGCGTGTCGGTCCAGACTCAGATCCTGGTGAAGGATCTGACCAATTCGCCTTGTTGAACCTTGTGGTTCTTCATTCAAAATTTTGAACGCAAGACTTAACTCTTCTTCACTGATAACTCCCCGGCTGAGCAGCAGGTTACCAATATGTTGTTTTGCGTTAACCTTCCCCATTCCTGAACATTTTGGCTTTCATTCTGCATCTGGTTCTCGCAAATCTTTAAGCAGAGCGCATAGAACAGACTGACGATTCTTTCTAATCGGGTATTCGTTAGTTATGAAAAGCAATCCCAGAACTTTATCGCAAAGTTGTTTTAACAAAGGGAGCCTGCTTTTGTATTATTTCATATCCAACACAAACGATTTTATACTTTATCGACCGGCATGAAAAAAACTAAAACCAAACTCTAAAACTGAAGCAGATTACATTTTTGAGTAAAGCTATTTATATCGGAGAGATGCGAAATCACAATAGTTTAAACCGGGTGAAGAAAAATGAATTGATCATTAGTACCGTCATGCCGGACTCAGATCCGGCATCTTTTGCCTGTATTAGAGTTAGAGATAATAGATCTCACTTCCCTGGTAGAGAGAGAGTGCGAGATGATGCGCATTTTGGACAGCTATTAGGCAAAATAAAAAAAGCGTAACCTGAGATTCAGATTACGCTTTTTTAAGCGGAGGGGGAGGGATTCGAACCCTCGGTACCTCTTTCGAGGTACACACGCTTTCCAGGCGAGCCCATTCGACCACTCTGGCACCCCTCCAAAAGATTCGAAGCACAGAATATAGGAGTTTGATTCCCTACATTCAACAATAGAAACCTGTGGCTCTGATTTTAAAAACTATTCGCCCGGCATAACAGATTTTTTTACTTCGCCGGTCTCAATATCTGCATCCACATCATCCACGAAATACATGGATGCGGCAGCAATCAGCATCGCCAGGCCTCCGAGCATCAGCGAGTAAATCGCCTCCCCATCGAACCAGTTCCGGGTTACAAATCCGAGCATGCTGGCTGCAATGATCTGAGGAATCACAATGAAGAAGTTAAAAATCCCCATATAGAGTCCCATCTTTTTGGCCGGGAGTGATCCGGCAAGAATGGCATACGGCATCGCCAGAATACTTGCCCAGGCAAATCCGATTCCTACCATGGATACAATGAGCATATTTGGAGATGTCATAAAGTAGATCGAAATGTAGCTGAGCCCCCCGCAAATCAGTGCAATCGCGTGAACAGTTTTTCTGCTGGTGCGTTTGGCCATCGGTGCAAGGGCAAATGCGATCACGGCAGCAAACCCATTATAAACAGCAAAGAGAATTCCAACCCAGTCGGCTCCTTCATTATAGAGCGCAGATGTTGTATCACTTGTGCCGTAAATATGTGATGTTACCGCAGCTGTAGTATAAATCCAGAGCGAAAAGAGAGCAAACCAGGAGAAGAACTGCACCACAGAAAGCTGTATCATCGTTTTTGGCATGGTGAGAAAATCGTGTGCCACTACAACAAGTCCCTGTTCTGTTTTACCTCCTCTTTGCAGTATTCCGGCAGCGAGTGAAATCAATCCAAGCACAGCCAGACCCACCGTTACGATGTATAGATCAAAATCATAGTTACCAAAATAGACTACTGCAGTGAGACCGAGCCCCAACGCTGTGAAAATATATCCGAATGTTACTTTCTTCTGCCCTTCACCCGCTTCAATCGGGATATCGCGTTTTACCTCTTCAGCATCAGCATCCAGTTTTTCATTTTCATAGGCTTCAAAAGCTTCCAGCTCTTCAGGGGTATATTCTCTGGTGCGAAGAACGGTCCATAAAACGGCAAGAAAGAAAATCGCTGCACCAATGTAGAATGACCATTTTACAGATGGCGGTATCACCCCTTCCGGTGCGGTGTTTGCAACCCCGAACCAATTGGTCATCATCCAGGGAAGCGCAGAAGCAACAACGGCGCCTGTCCCGATAAAAAAGCTCTGCATTGCAAACCCTTTGGTTCGCTGTTCAGACGGAAGCATATCTCCCACAAAAGCCCGGAACGGTTCCATCGACACATTAATTGAGGCGTCCAGGATCCAGAGCATTCCGGCCGCAACCCAAAGTACCGGCGAGTTGGGCATGATCACCAGTGCTGCTGATGCCGCAATGGCACCGTAGAGGAAATATGGCCGCCGCCTTCCGAGGCGTGTCCATGTGCGGTCGCTGAAATACCCGATAATCGGCTGTACCACCAGCCCCGTTACGGGAGCGGCAATCCAAAGGAGCGGGATTGCGCCTACATCAGCGCCAAGTGTTTCAAAAATCCGGCTAACGTTTGCGTTCTGCAGTGCAAAACCGAACTGGATTCCGAGAAATCCGAAACTCATATTCCAGATTTGCCAGAAACTTAATTTGGGGCGTGGTTTGGGGTTCATATCACGTAGTTAATTTTGGAAATTTCTGAATCTCAGTTTATTGCCGTCTTTCAAATAGTTTATAGGAATTACCTTCAAGCTGCATGGTAGCGCTGATTTCAACTTGCTCACCGGAAAAAACATCACTCCAAACACCCTGACTTCCTGAATCGAATCTAAACTCTACTTCTTCATCAGAAAAATTGAGCACAACAAATACACGCTCATCATCGGCAACCCGCTTGTATGAGAAGATCACATCATCGCGGTCTGTGGAGGATTTGAGATAGCTTCCACCCTGCTCACCGTTCCAGAGCGCACGGTTATCGCGGTTCAGGTGGAGCAGTGTTCTGTAGAAGTCTTCATATTTATAATCGCCCCACTCTATTTCATCTTTTTCAAAAAATTCCAGCTGCTTGTCCAGGCCTGATTCCTGACCATTATAAACCAACGGCATTCCCCAAACGGTAGCTGAGAGCACCGCAAAATTTTCGAAATTGTCACCATAAAGTTCAGTGTCGCTCCCGGACCATGAATTTTCATCGTGGTTGGTGGTGAAGAACATCCGGTAGTCGGATCGGCTGAATTGATCAAAATTACGGGAGAGCGCCCGGTCCAGATCGCTCAGGTCAGCTTCACCAGCGCCGATATCGCGAATGGTCTGTGCATAATCCCATGCGTATGACATATCGAATGCCTGATGAAGTTCCGGCTCTTCTGCTTCAGCCAGCATAAACACCGGCTTGATCTGATCGAGCCGCTCCCGTGCATCGATCCAGAATTCTGTAGGCACCATATAGGCGACATCCGCGCGGTATCCGTCCACGCCATATTCGCGGACCCAGTACTCCATCGCCTGGATCATCTGCTCCTGCATTTCGGGATTTTCAACATCAAGCTGAATGACATCCTCCCAATCCTCTACCGGGGGAAAAAAGTTGCCATCTCCATCTGTTTCGTAAAATTCCGGATTCGTTTCAGTCCAAACAGCATCCCATGCGGTGTGATTGGCTACCCAGTCGAGAATCAGTTTCATATCGTGATCATGGGCTTTTTCAACCAGGTTTTTGAAATCATCTTTGGTGCCAAACTCAGGATTCACATCGGTATAATCCACAATGGAGTAGTAGCTGCCGAGCGTGCCTTTCCGGTTCTCTTCTCCGATGGGATGGATCGGCATCAGCCATAGAATTTTAACGCCCATTTCCTGAAGCCGCGGAATATCTTCTGCAAATGCGTTAAATGTTCCCTCAGGTGTATTCTGCCGGATGTTCACCTCGTAAATGGTTGCGTTATACGCCCAGTCAGGCGGTGCTGCCGAATAGGTTTCCCCTTCAGCGGTATATTCTGTTTCATCACAGGAAACAGCCGTAAATGTCAGTGAAAGCAGGAGCGTAAAAAGTGCTCCCATGCGCAGATTTAGTTTAAACATAAGGTGTTTCTTTCTGTTCAATTAATAGATCCCTGTTCGGGTACGTGACAATTATTTAATAAGAGACATTTTCCGGGTGACGGATGTCGAACCGGCTTCAAGGCGCGTGAAGTAGATCCCGCTGCTTAAACCGGATGCATCAAATGAAACGGTGAACGTTCCTGCCGGATGCTGCTGATCCTGCACAAGAGTGGCCACTTCACGTCCCAGCATGTCGTAAACAGCTATGGTAACGTCCGATCGTTCAGGAATTTCATACGAAATGTTAGTCGTAGGATTAAAAGGATTCGGATAGTTTGGATTTAAACGAAATGTCTGGGGCTGCGTGGATTCCTCCTGCCGTTCGCTGCTCACAAATACATCCTCACCGGCAGGTTCCACAAATTGAGAGGTGTAGATTCGGACTTCACCCGGCTGCAGTTCAAATGTCTGATCAGCGGTTTCTGCATTCAGAGTTGTTCCCGTAACAAAATCAAACCATTCCCCGCTGTCCGGAAAAGTGACGGTTGATGACTGCGTTTCCACATCAAAATTACCGACGATCATCGCGTCCATGGTTTCGTGCTGCATCCGCATCCATTTGACTTCTCCGCCAAGTGATGATTCAAATACGGTTTCTCGGCTCGTGAATACCGGGTTTTCATTTCTCAGACGAAGCATTTCGCTCCAAGACCGGTAGACATTCTGACGCGCACTATTTTCGTAATAATCCCATCTCACCGGTTTCTGATCTGTCCGGCCGGGATCGGAAGGTTCACAATCTCCATCGGATCCGTCTCCCGGTTTCAGGCATTCATTTGGTCCGCCGCCATATCCCAGTTCACCGAACTGCCAGAGCATTCTCGGACCGGGAACCGTAAGAAAAAATGCTGCAACAGACTTCTGACGCTCAAGGGCGGTGAGATCGTGAGTTACATCGTAGCTTCCATCAGAACTGGAGTTTCCAAATTTGAGGTTTTTGAGCATCATCCACTGCTCATCATGGCTTTCCATATAGCTGATACCGTTTGCCACATCCAGCCCGTTGATATTGCCAAAGTATGTGTTTGTCAGGTTTGATGTGTATCCCATCGAAGCTTCAGAATATTCGTGGTTCATGTTGTTCCAGAACATCATTCCCTGGAAGCCTTCATCCCGGCCGTACACCGCAAGTTCCAGTTCTTCCTCCCGTTGAAAGTGCTCCAGAATGAGATACGCATCGGAATCAAAACTCCACATCTCATCGGCCATTCGCTTCAAATTGTCCACCCGCCCCTGGTTGTAATTATCTACGTTGGAGCTGATGCCGGGGTTGGCCGCAAATCCTTTGGTGAGATCAAACCTGAAACCGTCAACATTATACCGTTCCAGCCAGTGGCGATTTGCCCTGTCCAGCCAGTACTGAATGTATGGATGATCGTGATTGAGGTGATTAAACACGTTATATGCATGCCCCGGGCCAATCAGCGGATTTTCATTCCGGTCACTTCCTTTCAGGCGGATCAGCGGTGATTGATCGGTAGCGTGATTGTACACAACATCAAGAATCACGGCAATACCGCGCTGATGTGCCTCATCCACAAATCGCTTAAAATCTTCTGCGGGGCCGTACGCTTTCTCCAGTGCAAAATGAAATGCAGGATTGTATCCCCAGCTCAGGTTTCCGTCAAATTGCGAAACCGGCATCAGTTCGATGGCGTTGACTCCAAGCCGCTCAAAATATCCGAGCGTATCAGCCATGTTAGCGTACGTTCCTTCATCCAGAAAATCGCGGATGACCAGCTCATAAATCACCAGTTCCTCAGCGTGAGGACGCTCAAAATCGGGAACCTGCCAGTCATAGGCATCACGACCCGGATGGATCACACCTGCAATTTCCTGGGTTTGACCGGACGGGTACGGCATAAGGTCCGGGTAGATGCCGTCGTTGATGAGATAGATATCATTCCATGGATCCAAAACTTTTTCTGAAAATAGATCCGCCATTCGGATTTCTCCATCTACAAAATATTGAAACGCATACTCCTGTCCAGGCTGAAGGCCGTCGATCTCCACCCAGTAATGGTATCCGTCAAACGGTCCGGTTTCGTCCCGATTCATCATGTAGTCGGGATTTACTTCCCAATCATTAAAATCGCCGATGAGATACACAAATTCATTATCCGGAGCGAAAAGAGAGAACGTAACCCGTCCCGGATCATCATCGTGATAGGTAATTCCATCTTCAATACCGGCCTGCCGCGGCTGAACGGTCACATCCGGATTGACGATAATGTACAGTGAATCCTCCGTGCTGTTTCCCGATTCATCCTCGGCAACTACATAAAAATCGGTTCTGCCGGTGCTGGTCACTTCATAAGAGTAATTGAGTTCATTGGAGTCGCTAACAGATGCCAGCTCCGATTCCCCTTCAAATAACGTGATAGATGCCAGGGTACCGGATGGAGCCGATCCCACAATTTCGAACTCAACGATTTCATTCAGCTGGGTGAAATATGGATTAAGCGGTGATACATTCGGCCGGTTGAACCTGACCGTAAGTTCTCCATCGAAAATATCAACAAAAAGATCCTCGGTCTGGCGGGATCCATCTGCACTTCTAAAAACAAATGCGAGCTGATAAATTTGTTCAACCGATTCCGGAACGTCGTAAAATTCACGGATATCCTCGATTTCCAATTCCCAAAGATCATCTCCGAGATGGGAAAGCTGAAGTTCAGGTAAGTTTTCATTCCATTCTGCGATCACATATGACCAGTTATTACTGCCCATATCACTTTCGGAAATAATGACTCCGGTATGTGCGTACACATCTCCGGTAAACCCTTCAAGGTCGTTTCGATCCGCTTCTGATGCATCAAATGTAATGGTCAGGGGCTGATCTTCCGTTGGGAAATTTGGCTCCGTCTGGATGACTTGTCCGTTTACAACTCCTGTAAAGAGAAGAAACAGAGCTGTAAATGCTGTTGTGAGAATATTGTATCGATGTTGCTTCATAATCGTTTATGTGATGTTTTCTCTGTCAAGATTAACTTCCGAAGATGATCGGATGACCAGCTCGGGTTGATAGATTGTTTTAGAGGGGTGGAGAGATGGATTGTCGATTCGTTTGATCAGGCTTTCCGTTGCTTTTTCACCCATTTCGTAGATCGGCTGATGTACGGTAGAAAGGCCGATGTACTCCGCAATCGTAAGATTATCGTAACTAATGACCGGAATTTTTATTCCCGTCTCCTCCATTGCTTTTAAAGCTCCAATCGCTTTAATATCGGATGCGCATACGCAGGCTTCCGGCAATGGATGAATGTTTAAAATTTTCTTCATCGCCTGGTAACCGCTGCGCTCGGTAAACCCATCGCGGGACATATCATCTCCGCGCTGTACAAGATTTTTTTCAAATGGTATGTTAAAATCTTCAAGCGCCATTTGGTATCCCTTAAGACGCTGCTCAACCGGTACGGAACCGGGTAATGCACTTAAATGGGCTATGGATGTGCACCCTTTTTTGAGGAAATATTCTGTTGCAATGTATGAGCCCTCATAATTATCAACAGAGACAGAATCGAACATAGAGTTTGAATCATCAATCACTGAGATCGGAACATCAAACTTCTTGAAAACTTCCCACTGTTCAGGGTCAAAATGAAGGGACACAAACAGATAGCCATCAGACCACCGGCGTTTTAATTGATATTCAACTTGGGAAAAAACGTCTTCATCGGGTGTGATGTGAACAATATTCAGCTCAAAATTTTTATCAGTGAGTTTATCCTGTATTGCCCCGAGTACTTCCATGAAGAAGTGATTCGACATGATGGGGACAAACATCATAATACTGTTCTTTTTTTTCCGCGCCAGCCCCTGTGCAAATACCTGGGGATGGTACCCAAGCTCATCCGCAACCCGCATTACCTTCTGACGGGTCTGTTCTTTCACCCTCCCCTTGTTATTGAAGACTCTGGAAACAGTTGCTATACTTACACCGGCCGCTTTTGCTATATCGTAGATTGTTTTGGGCACAGTTGGTAGAGGTTTTTTTGATAATTGAAGATATGTTTGCTAAACCTTATACGAGTAGAGCCTACAAGCCAGGGATTATACTCTTAAGCTGAACTCCAACCTATTTGAACTCAGTTTACGGTATGAATAAATATGCAGAATGTAAGCGCTTACATAATATCAGCATAAAATTAGATAAGGTCAACAGCAGTTTTGCTCTCTGATGTAGCTTAGTATAAACAAAAACTGGCAAACGAGTTTTTTTGGTTGATTCCTCAAAACATTATCAACTTTTTTGCAACATTCGAAGGAACAGCTTATCTATCTGAATGGCTGCAAACAGATATATTTTTCCATCCCGTAAAGATCGAACCGAAACCGGCCGGCTGCAAATTGAAGAGGCTCTGAATACCCGTATCGGGAAGGAAATCCAGGATCGGCTGATTGAACATTCAAATGAGAGTGGTGTTCACCCCCTCCGGCAGGCGCATGATGCCTTCGCTTCCAGGGCTCTGCTTGCTCAAACCGCAGAAAAAACGCTGGATATTCAATATTACATCTGGAAAAAGGATCTTACCGGCACACTCATGTTTAAGGCTATTGTTGATGCTGCCAAACGGGGAGTACGTGTTCGTCTGCTGCTGGATGATAACGGCATTAACGGACTGGATGAGAGCCTGATAGCACTCAACCGATACTCAAATATCGACGTACGGCTTTTCAACCCCTTTTCATTGCGATGGCCAAAGTGGATGGGTTCTATCACAAACTTTACCAGACTGAATCGACGCATGCATAACAAATCGTTCACAGCGGATAATCAGGCCTCAATTGTAGGCGGAAGAAATATCGGTGATGAATATTTCGGAGCTGGTACCGGACAGCTATTTGCCGATCTTGATGTGCTTTTAATCGGGCAGGTTGTTCAGGAGATTTCTGAAGATTTTGATACTTATTGGAACAACACTCTTTCCATTCCGATTGACCAGATCGTGAAAAATACTGGTGAAAAAGAACATAAAAAGTTCTCCCAAACCATTTCTGAAATTGAGAACAAACCCGAAGCAACAGAATATATCGGGATCCTGAGAGACTCCAACTTTATCCGGGACTTGTTTAGTGGAAATCTCGATATGGTATGGGCTGACGTACGATTGGTCAGCGATAATCCCTCCAAAATTTTGGACAAATCAAAGCCGGACCAGAATCTCATACAACAGATTCAAAATATTGTAGGAGAACCACAGAAAGAGTTGATTCTGGTTTCCCCCTATTTTGTGCCAGCAAAAGCGGGCGTGGAAGTTTTCAGGAATATGGTAAAAAGAGGTGTGAGTATCCGGATTCTGACCAACTCACTGCAAGCAACTGATGTTAAAGTCGTTCATGCCGGTTATGAAAAAAGGAGGATTGAACTTCTGAAAGCCGGTATACAGCTGCATGAAATGAAAAGATTTTCAGATGACATGAAGTTTCGTGAACAGGCCGGTCCATTTGGGTCATCCGGATCCAGCCTTCACGCTAAAACGTTCTCTGTGGATGGCCAGCGAGTTTTCGTTGGATCATTTAATTTTGATCAACGCTCCTTACACCTTAATACCGAGATGGGCGTGGTGATTGAGAGCTCCAGGCTGGCCAATGATATTCGTGAAATTTTCGAGCAGGGTGTACCTGAAAATTCCTATGAAGTATCTCTAAATGAGAATGGAAAAATACAATGGATTGAGTATACCGATGAGGGAAAAATGATTCACAAGCAGGAACCAGAGACCAACCTCATGCAACTCATTTTTGTGAGGTTCTTTTCCATGATGCCAATTGAGCGGTTTTTGTAAATCAATCTGCTTCAAGCTCCTTCAGAAGACCTTCAATATCAAGCGGTTCCGTCACCATTTCGATCGATCCATCCTCCCTGTAATTCCACTGCTCTTTAGGTCTGTCGCGATACAGTTCGACGCCGTTTCCGTCCGGATCATTGAGATAGATCGCCTCGGAAACCCCGTGATCACTTGCACCGGAAATAGGATATTCCAGATCGATCAATCGCTTCACAATTCTGGCGAGATCTTTACGTGTTGGATAGAGAAATGCTGTGTGATAAAGTCCCGCCGCTCGCTTCTGTGCCGGTGCCCCGCCCTTGCTGTGCCAGGTATTAAGGCCGATATGGTGGTGATATCCGCCGGCAGACAAAAATGCAGCCTGATCTCCGTACATGGTGGTTAGCTCAAAACCGAGCAGATCGCGGTAGAACTTCAATGCACGCCCGAGATCGGTAACTTTCAGGTGAATATGCCCGACAGATGTACTTTCGGGAGCTTTGTAGGTTGATGGCATTGTGGATTCTGAGATTTGAGTTGCTGTTGTTTTTGAAAAATATGTAGCCCGAGACCTCCAAGGGTTTAAAACCCTTGGAGGGTTGTAGATGGTCTTTTTCGAAATATTTCAACACTTCTTATCCGGGCCGCAAACGGCTCCGTCGGTATCAGATATATTTCTAAGGTTCAACTCATCTTTCAGCTTCTCAAGAGCTTGTGTAAACACCTCAACAGGCTGAGCTCCGGAGATGGAGTATTTTTCGTTCAGAATGAAAAATGGCACTCCCTGGATACCCAGTTTCCGGGCATTTGTGATATCCTCAAGGATCTCCTTTTCGATAGAGTCACTCTGCAGCGCTTTGTGAACTTCCTCTTCATTAAGTCCCGCCTGCCTGGCCGTTTCAACAAGAAAATCATCGCTGTCGATATTTTTACCATCTATAAAGTAGCCTTTGAGTAAAAGCTCTTTCACCTCATTTTGTAGTTTGTTCTTTTTAGCGAGATGCAGCAGCCGGTGAGCTTTAAAGCTGTTTGCTGGTACGGTTTTGTCGAAATCGTATTCCAGGCCGGACTCTCTCGCCCTCTGTTCCATCTGCTTATGAATCTGCTTCGACTGCTCAAGGCTCCATCCTTTTCGCTTACCGAGCTCTTCATAAATCGTGGCATTGGGCTTGGTTTCTGCATCGGGAGCGAGTTCAAAACTGTGCCACACTACGTTAACGTTGTCCGTCAAACCGGTCTGATCAAGCGCATTTTCGAAGTTTCGTTTACCGATGTAGCAGAATGGACAGACAATATCTGACCATATATCCACAGTAAACGCTGTAGTTTTTTGATCGGGATTTAGATTCTCCAGGTTATTCATACGTACGTCCTATTTTATTGTCAACGCTCCAGCTGTTTGCATGTACATTCCAGAGCAGGAAAAAGGTGATGATCGCGTAAATTAAATTATTAGCCGTTGTAGCCGGATCGCCTGAAAGTACCGCGCCAAATGTAAGAGCGGTGATTAAGAGTCCGGTGCCTGTAAGCGTGATCATACTAAACAATCCCAGGATCAAAAAGAGTCCGAGGATCAGTTCTGCGAATGGCAGAACCCAAACAAACGGAACCAGTAAAATTTCGGGGAGCAGGCCGGCAAACCGATCCATCATAAAATCGGCAAAATTCGCGATGCCCTGGTTAAAGAATTTACTCGCTCCAAACGTAAAAAATGCTACTCCAAGAGTAATTCTTAATATGAAATATGCTATTTGCTGCGGTTTGGTAATTGGTTGATTCAATGTGTTTGAGTTTATTGTAATGTTTTGAATTAAATTCTGTATTAGTTTCGTGTCGGAAGATAAAAATATCCCCTTGAGATGCTGTGAAACAATGATTTATGATATTTTGATAACCAAAAAAATATACCGACGAGATCGCTATGTACGAAAACAATATGAATAAATATCCTCTGCGGATGTTTGCGCCCTTGCGGTAAAAAATTTAAAGGCACCTATTATTTGGCAAGGAATATTCTCATAGCACCTAATGGGGAGTTTCGAAGCAGAGTGTAGGCGAGGGATGTTCATCCCCTCGCTCTTCCGGCAGCTGTCGATACTTACTGAATTACAAACTCACCGTCTGCCTTAATTTCAACATTATTGCTAATCATGGGCGGTGGAAATCCATTCCCGAGGTTGAATTCTGATCTGTCAATGGTGCCAGAAATCTGGATACCAGCAACCGGGGCGCCATCGGCCATTGGGTTTTCAACGGTTCCGCGGTGAACCATGGTCATAGTTACTTCACGGGTTACATCCAGAAGAGTAAGGTCGCCGGTCAGTTCAAAAACGCCCTCTTCTACCGTACGGATCGAACGGCTGCTAAACGTCATCTCGGGATACTGTTCTACATGGAAAAAATCTTCACTTCGGAGGTGATCGTCACGGTCCTGCACTCGTGTATTTACAGTAGCTGTCTGGACCGTCAATTCGATTTGTGCATCACTAAAATCCTCTTCAGAGGCGGTAATGGAAACGCTGTACTCCCCAAAGTGCCCCGGAACATCC
Organism: Rhodohalobacter sp. SW132; assembly: GCF_003390325.1. Lineage (NCBI taxonomy): Bacteria > Pseudomonadati > Balneolota > Balneolia > Balneolales > Balneolaceae > Rhodohalobacter > Rhodohalobacter sp. SW132. Next base: position 433,606 of record NZ_QUOK01000002.1, read on the forward strand.
GCGATACCTAAGTGAGTTACGGTAAATCCGAGATTGGAGTGATACTGATCATGAACCCACGTATCCTGGGCGATAATCGTGAGTGGTAAAAGTAAAAATATTAAAAGTGCGGTTAGTTGCTTCATAGGTTGTTTTGGTTTTGGTTATTGATGTGTAATTAAAATTTGTGAATTGAATAAATCTCATTTTACCTCTATCAGGACGGGCTGAAACCCGGAGGCAGAGATCATGTCTCTTACAGTGTCCAGTGCTTTCTTTTGTCTGGAGTGAAGGTGAACATTATTTGTGCTGCTTTTTGCCGGAAAGAGTCCCACTACTCTGGAATTTGGGAAATAGGATTCTACCTGTTCCAGATCATCTGCACGCTCGGCCTTTAAAAGCGTAACGATGATCTTTTGTGTGGATACTTCATTTATCTTTTCTGACAGATCTTTAAGATCGATCCCGTTTTTAAGAATCAAAATTACATCTGCTTCCCAGCTTGCCTGGTGCGAACATTCCAAAAACTCAATATCAGCGCCTTCAACAGATGAACTGATCTCATCAGAAAGCCTCTCAGCCTCTTCCCTGTTCTCTTCAATAAGCAGCAATCTATAGTTATCCCTGCACAGAGCGTTGACGAAAGATCTGCCAATCCCATTGCTGCTGCCAATAATCGCTACGGTCTGTTTTGTAATAGGCATGATGGTGATTCTGATTTCCGACTAAATTTACAACCGTAAAGTAAGCCGGCCGGCGTCCCCTTCTCCTTGATATGTGATAAGAAATTCCCTTGATATATATCAAGAGCAGAGTCTCACGATAGATTATAATGTCATGTCAATGATGAGCCATACAAAGAGAATGATCCATGAATTACATATTGATCCGGTTAGAATCAATTTTTAGAAAAACTCATGCGACTTCAGAATCAATTTTCGATTTGGCTTTCGGCTCTAAGTTGATGTTCAACCTTTGATATAAATTTCGATTTCTTGATTTTATCATTATTAATTTTGAGATAACATAAATAAAATAATGGAAGAAGCAAGGATAACCTCGAGAGCGGTGGTACAAGTAGAACAAGATGAATAAAATACTATTAGCTGGTTCAACGGGATATTTAGGAAGTTTCATACTTAAAGAACTTTTGAACAGAGGGTATGCAACACGAACAATTACACGCAATGAAAAGAAATTGCCGAAACCTGTTACTGAAAATAACCGATTGGAAATTGTAAAAGCCGAATTAACGGTTCCAAAATCGATTAAAAACTGTTGTCGAAATGTAGATACGGTTATTTCAACAGTTGGTATTACCAATCAAAAAGACGGGTTAACCTATATGGATGTTGATTACCAGGCAAACCTAAACTTACTTGAAGAAGCAAAACGCAGCGGGGTAAAAAAATTTATATATGTATCCGTTTTAAAGGGAGATCAATTAACACACCTTAAAATCTGCGAAGCTAAAGAAAAATTCGTTTCGGCAGTAAGAAATTCCGGATTGGATTACTGTATCATTCGCCCAAACGGATTTTTCTCTGATATGGGGGAATTTTATGAAATGGCCAAAAAAGGAAGAGTTTATTTGTTTGGAAACGGTGAGTACAAAGCAAATCCAATCCACGGGGCTGACCTTGCTGAAATTTGCGTAAATGCCATACAATCTACTGATAAAGAAATTTCCGTTGGCGGACCACAAACATTAACCCACAACCAAATTGCTAAGATTGCTTTTTCAGTCGCCAGCAAGAAGCCTAAAATCACTTACATTCCTGACGGGATAAGAAAAGCCGTTTTGTTTTTATTGAGAAGCTTCACAAATAGCAAAATTTATGGCCCGATTGAGTTTTTTATGACTGTTTTATCAATGGACTTAATTGCACCTGAATATGGAACCCGTACGTTGAAAAAATATTTTGAAGAACTAAAATCGGCACACAATCAAACAGATAGTACCGATCAAATTTGAGCTAAGTGCGCTTCTTGGTATAGATGCTTCTTCATGGTTTTTTATTCAACTATTCACCCAGGTTTGAAGAAAATACTTTAGCTTATTTTTCAAAATATCCTTTGGCGTATCTCTCCATTTGGATAAAAAATCTGTTAACTGACAATCAACTTTTAAAAATAGCTACACAATAATGGCAAACAAGTACTTACTGCACGGAAAACTATCTGCAAAACCAGGGCATCGGGATGAACTTACAAATATCTTATTAGACGCATCCAAACTTGTATCCACCGCAAAAGGCTGTAAACTTTATGTGATTGGGACGGACCAAAATTATCCAGACACTGTATTTGTAACTGAGATTTGGGATACGAAGGAAGACCACGAGAATTCACTCCATGTTGAAGGAGTTAAAGAACTCATCATGAAAGTAATGCCTATTTTGGACGTTCAACCAAGGAAAGGCCAGGAACTTGAAATATTGGGTGGTGCAGGAATATAAAAAATGCCCGCCGAATTTATCGATCAAAATTTCCACGCACTCTGCTCAGTGTCTCCGGAGTTATGCCCAGGTAAGACGCCACCAGGTTTAACGGCACACGATTTATAAATTCAGGATTTTGATCTATCAGGTAGGCATACTTTTCTTCAGCGGTAAGACCCAACGCATTTTCCACACGCTGCTGGATGGCTATATATGCATTCTGAACAATAATCCGATGATAGCGTTCATACGCTGGTATCTCTTCAATTAACTTTTCATGATTATCTTTATCAAGTACCAGAAGCTCACTGTCTTCAAGTACCTCGATATTTAATCGTGTTGGTTTACCGGTGAAAAAGCTTTGCAGGTTTGCCATCCACCACCCATCAAATGCAAATCGAATTACATGTTTATTGCCTGATGAATCAACGTTATAGGAATACAGTGCCCCTTTTTCCACAAAAGTCAGCTCTCTGCAAACATCTCCCTCCTGAAGCAGAAATTGTCTTTTCAGCATCCGTTTTGGACGGAAACTGTTTTTGCACAGCCCCCACTCATCATCGGATAGTGAAACGTGTTCATGAATGCTTTTATAGAGTTGATCAAACATAGGTTGTTCAGATTTAGCTTTGCTGCTGAGCGAACCCAAGGTAGAAGTTCTGAAAACGATATTCTACAGATAAATTTTCTTCAGGTATGGCGGCTTCAACTGAGACCTCCAAGGTTTTTGAAACCTTGGAGGTCTATATCAGCGCCTCTAACCCTCCAAGGGTTCGAAACCCTTGGAGGGTTGGTTGTTAGTAGCTCATTCTTAATCCAGCGTTACAAAAACAGATGTACGCGCTGCATTATTTACAGCCCTGCTTTTATGTCCGCGGCCGTTTACATCTTCAACCAGCAATATATCACCTGTTGAAAAACGCCGTACGGTTCCATCCCCTACTTCCACATCCACCGCTCCATCAAGCATGATGATATACTGACGCTCCGGTGCGTTGTGCCAGTCGTAATCGTAATCCGGTTCGGTTCTTCGAAAGATGATACCGGTTGCGTTTACCTTTTCAGAGAGCTGACCAATTTCACCGGCACTTTTAAGTTCTATTTCAATATCCTCAAAGTGAGATTCATTATCAGTGCCGGTGTAAAGACGGGTAATTTTCATTTTATAAAGTAGGTTTCAATAAGGAGAGACCTCCAGGGTTTTCAAAACCTGGAGGTCTTGTTTATTATGAATAACAATACTCAAACATCAATCTCAGGCAATCGCTGTTCGATCTGTTCACGTTTCGATTCAAGCCATGGGGGAAGAATCAGCTTTTGACCAAGCTTATCGGGATCCTCATCCACATCATAGCCCGGGCCGTCGGTTGCAATTTCAAAAAGAACTCCGCCCGGAGATCTGAAATAGACCGAGTGGAACCAATGGCGATCAATTACCTGGGATGGGTTCAGCCCCATATCAATTACTTTCCCGCGCAAACTTTTCAGCTCTTCATCATCTTCAGCCCGAAAAGCGACATGGTGAATAATTCCACGGCCATTGGCCGACGGTTTAGACTCCCCTTTTACGATGATGACAGATCCGCCAATAGGAGCATCCGTCGTGTAATGCCATGCATTATCTTTTTGATCGGTTTCCTCAAACTGAAAGAGGTTTTTCAGCACATCGGCCGTAGCCTGATGCTCATTCAATCGAAGAGTAGTTCCCCGGAATCCCCGGATGCCGTTTTCTGCTGGAACCGTTCCTTTGTCCCAGCCCGGCAACTCGTCAACCTTCTCGTCAAAAACAAGCTCCAGCTTCATCAGGTCGGGATCTTTAAAACCGATCGCCTGCTGACCAAACCGGTCATAGGGACCATCAAAATCGATCCCCACTTCACCAAAACGTTCCACCCAATAGTCCATTGAGCCGGATGGGACAGCAAGTGCAACTTTCACAGCTTCGCCCAGACCGGGTTTACCTTGTTGCGCCATCGGCCAGGGAAAGAATGTTAAACCAGAACCCGGTGACCCTTCTGCATTTCCATAAAACAGATGATAAGTACCCGGGTCATCCTGGTTGACAGATTTTTTTACTAATCGCATTCCCAGTGATTTCACATAGAATTCCGCATTGCGTCTGGCATCGCCGGAAAGTGCTGTAATGTGATGTATTCCTTTTTGATGTTTTGTCATGATTATGTAATTATAATTCAATGTTGAACTTTTCTATATCAATTTAAAAACTTTGTTGACTTCTGCAATTGATATTTATCAAGAACTGACCCCGATTCAAAAAAACAATGCTCATTTTGTAATTAACAAATACAAAGATAACTTATATTTCATGTGAGGAATAATTCAGGTAAACTCACTGATTTGCCCTCTTAAAATGTCTCACATGAATTTATAGAGGGTAGTGATACTTTAAACATGAATCTGTAATTTTTTAACTTTATGGACATTCAACACAAAAGTGGTGAGACAAAAGGAGAGTTTTATATAGAAAAAAGTGGTGCTGTTAAAGGTAAAATCACCTACTCAAAACTGGGTAATACTCAATTAATCATAGATCATACTGAAGTAGCCGATGATTTACGAGGTGAGGATATGGGAAGAACGCTGGTTGAACACGCAGTGAATTATGCCCGGAGAAACAATCTGAAAATTATACCACTTTGCCCGTTTGCCAAATCCATTATAGAACGGGATAAGTCGCTCCAGGATGTGCTCAGGAAATGATACTCTTCAGGCGAAACCGAACAAAGGTGAACGGTCACCTATAAAATTGTGTCAGTTAGATTTTAAAAAAGCGAATTGATTCATCTGTCAATCACTGCTAACTTTTTCCTTGTTTGAATAATTTTTGACAACATAATCGTCCAGTATTTTTCTGAATTCTGCCCCGATCCCCTCTCCTCTCAGTGTTGTAAAGTGTTCGCCATCCACATAAACGGGAGCTTTTGGTTCTTCAAAAGTACCGGGTAGTGAGATGCCAATATTGGCGTGTCGGGACTCACCGGGACCGTTTACAACGCACCCCATCACAGCAACGTCCATCTCTTCAACGCCGGGATAAACCTCTCTCCAAACCGGCATCGATTCAACGACATACGTCTGAATTTCATCGGCAAGCTCCTGGAAATAGGTGCTTTTCGTACGGCCACATCCCGGACAGGAAGTCACCTGCGGAATAAAACTGCGAATGCCGATTGATTGAAGAATCTGCTGACAAATTCTCACCTCTTCAGCCCGGTCAGCTCCCGGCATGGGTGTGAGTGAAACCCGGATTGTATCGCCAATCCCTTTTTGGAGCAAAACAGAAAGAGCTACGGAACTTGCGACCGTCCCCTTCATTCCCATTCCCGCCTCCGTAAGGCCGAGATGAAGCGCATAAGGCAGATCCGCGGCAATACGCTGATACACATTAATCAGGTCCTGAACGCCGCTCATTTTGCAGCTCACAATGATTTTATCAGGTGCGAGTCCCACATCCTCAGCGAGCGCTGTTGACCGCCGGGCGCTCTCAACCATAGTATCAAGCATGACTTCTTTTGAGGATTTCGGATTTTCCCGTTCATTGTTCTCGTCCATATACAGAGCAAGGAGCTGTTGATCCAGCGATCCCCAGTTCACGCCAATCCGAACCGGCTTATCATACTTGATTGCCTGTTCAACAATCGTACAGAAGTTTTTGTCGCGTGTTTTCGTACCGGTATTTCCAGGATTGATGCGGAATTTGGCCAGTGATTTTGCCATCTCCGGGTAAGCAGGGAGAAGTTTATGACCATTGTAATGAAAATCTCCGATGATGGGTACGTTCACTCCGCGATTCAGTAATTTCTCTTTGATGTACGGAACCGCTTTGGCGGCGGCATCATTGTTTACTGTAATTCTAACGAGTTCTGATCCGCACTTGTGGAGGTGATCAACCTGGTCTACGGTTTCATCAATATCGGCCGTATCCGTGTTCGTCATCGACTGAACTACAATTGGATGGTCTCCTCCTACATATACACCACCAACATTTACTGCGATTGAATCTCTTCTGTCAATTGGGTTCATAAATCATTCGTTATTCAAAACATTAGCAATCAGTATGAAAGATAAAATCGTAAACTTTACAATTCACCCACAGAAACTCATTGTTATGATAATTCATTCAGTGGATCTGAAAACAACTATTTCGTATTCATATAATTTCCATTGATGGAATGGCTCAATTTTTCTTACTCAGATCAAATAGTTTTTTCTTCTCTTCAGCGGTCAGCCCGTCGTACCCTTTTTTCGATATCTTTTCCAGTATCTCATCCAGTTCATCCACATCCTGCTCCTCCATAATTTCTACATCGGAGACAGCATACATATCGGAGCGTTTCGGTTTCTTCTTTTTCTTTTTGGACCCACCTTTGCCTTTAAAGATTTGTTCAATAGGCCGAACGAGAGAACTCAGATCATATCCCTGATAATGCATTTTGGTGAGCAGAAAACCCGTACCGGCTCCTCCAAGGTGTACCAGGCGCGCAACATTATCCCCGGATCCAAGAAGCAGAAAATCGAGTGCAATCCAGCCGGCAACAAAAAACCTGGCTTGTATCGGTGGCAGGAACAGGAGCATTATTGGTGCGGTTGGAAACAGGTAAGCAAAAGCCACCATGATGCCAAGTACGGCCCCGGAAGCTCCAATCACAAAATTAGCTCCGAAAACTGATGCATAAGCCACCTGCAGCAAAGCACCTCCGATTCCTGCACCAAAAAAGATCACGGAAAAGGTTCTTGGTCCGATGGATTCTTCCACCATACGCCCCATCCACCAAAGCCAGAGCATATTAAAGATCAGGTGAAAACCGCCACCATGGAGAAACATATAGGTTATGATTCTCCAGGGCTGCGTAAGAGCGGTAAACGGGTCCGGATTAAAGGCAAACAGAGAAAGCAGCGGTTCACTGATCCATGAACCTAACAGGGCCATCAGCACAAATATCACAACATTGATCGCGATAATTGTACGGATTACCGGGGGCATGCTCAGGAAGCCCCGCTTAAATGCATTCCAAAAAGAATCTTGCTGGTATACCGACATAATGTATTAACTCTGTCTTTCGCCTTTTAAACCCCAGTATTTAATCAGAATAAATCCTACAACCATTCCGCCCAAGTGAGCAAAGTGGGCAATACCGCTGCCCGGGCGCATCACTCCGCTAAAGAGCTCAATCACACCAAATATAGCAACAAAATATTTCGCCTTAATCGGAATCGGCGGAATCAGTAACACAATGTAGCGATTGGGAAACATCATCCCGAAAGCCAGCAGAATACCGAACACCGCACCCGAAGCACCAACTGTTGGAGCCCCACCGCCGCCTATAAACATATGGATGATGGCTGCGCCGATACCGGTCAGAAAATAGTAGACCGTGAAACGTTTGGTTCCCCAAAAATTTTCAATCGCCTGCCCGAAGATCCAGAGTGCAAAAAGATTAAAAAATATGTGTCCCAGGCCACCATGCAGAAACATATAGGTGACCAGCTGCCACGGTTCAAAAAAGGAATCACCAAGAGGCCAAAGTGCCCCGTAGCGAAAAATATAATCACCGATTCCCGGTGTTGTTAACGCCAAAAAACAAAGTGCATTTACAATCAGCAGATGTTTAACTGCGGGGGGAAATACTGAAAATTGAGAATTAGGAGAAAAACTATTGTCTTGGAAATTCAACGAATCTAATTGTTTTAAAATGTTTAATGAGCCTGAAATATACGTTTATTCCGCTTAAAGTTACGCCCGGAATTCCCTGCCCCGGGAAGACAGTATCTCCGGTTAGGTAAAACCCTTCAAACGGTGTTTCTGCAGATGTCCAGTCGAGCAACGAACGGCTCATATGTTGTGGTATTCCTCCAACCCTGCCTTTTTTTCGATACACCCAGTTATTCCAGGTAACCGGTGTTGATGAAAATACAACGTTTATATCTCGTTTGTTGAAACCCGGCACCCGGGCGGACAGCAGATCAATAATTTGTTCCTGAACCTTCATCTTTGTCTGATCATATTCTCCGTTCAGGTTAAACCAGTATTCCGGTTCAACATGAGCTGAGACATTCATAGTTCTCATTTGATCAGGTGATCGCACAGGGTCATTCGGATGCGACAAAGATACAAAGATTGAACCGGAATGCAGTCCTTCAATTTTTTGGTCAGGCTTGAGATGGATCTGGTGGTGAAGGGGAACATCATCGGGAATTCGATTTTTAAATGCGATCCCCATCGTAAATGCGCCCCAGGCGTGTTTATATTTCGCTGCCTCTTTTCTGAAATAGGTTGCCATTTCACCATGTGTGATCTCTTCGAGGTTCCAGACCGGCAGATTTGAGATGACCGTTTTGGCTTGATACTGGTTCTTAACACCATTTTTCTTCCCGGTTGTAACAATAAATCGCTCCCCTTTTCGATCCACATTAATAACAGCTTCTTTGGTTTTCGTGGTTCCGCCATGGTGTTCAATAAAATCGCGGAGTGTGTGTACCATTGTTATCAGCCCACCCGGCACGTAGTAATTGGTAGAGTTGGTATATGTAATTGCCGGTGCGCCAAACAGAAAAGCGGTCTGATCTGATGGTGCCTGAGCAGAAATCATGAGCTGTTCATCCAGAAATTTAAAGAATTCGGGATTCGTGATGCCACGGTTTGATGCTACATTTTTCACTGATTTAGAAGCGTAAGGCAGAACCCACACGTCAGTCGGATCATTTTTTAGCAGCGCCGCCCATTCCATCAATTTTTGAGGAGGGAAAAACGGATTTCGCCCTGAGACTTTCCAAACAACATCTGCTACTGAAAAAGATAATTCCCAGAACGATTTTTGAGAGGCCTCTTCACCGAACTGTTGTACCGCTTCTTCTATCCAATTGTCGCGATCTCTCCACCGGGTAATCGTTCTTTCACCCATTTGTACCTGCATGGATGGTTCGAGAGGAATTTTGGGAATCGTAACCCCAAGTTTATCTTCTAAAATTCGCATCGGCTGATGTTGATCAAACCCGATTAGAGTGGTCGCACCGGACTCGAATGTAAATCCCTTGCGCGTGTATGATGAGCTGCAACCTCCAAGGGCGTGCGCTGCTTCGAGAACTAATACACTGTATCCGTCGGCTGCGAGTAAAGATGCGGCACTCATCCCTCCCATTCCGGAACCGATGATAATGGCATCGTAAATGAATTCATTTTCTTTCATACGGATATGAACACCTTTCGAATGCCACCCTGTTCCGCAAAAATAAAATATCAGGTCCGAATCTTCAGGCAGGAACTGCAGTACTAAAATCTAACCCGGCCAAAACGGGTTGTTGAACTTTTTCATCACTCTCAATTAATCCGTCCCGTAAACGGATTATTCGGCGCGCATGATCCGCTATCTCCTGTTCGTGTGTTACCACGATGATGGTATTACCTCCACGATAGAGCTCCTCAAAAAGCCTCATGATCTCTTCGCCGGTTTTTGTATCGAGATTACCTGTCGGCTCATCAGCAAGCAGTATGGATGGATTATTGACGAGCGCCCGGGCAATGGCTACTCTCTGTCGTTGCCCCCCGGAGAGTTCATTTGGTTTGTGATCCATTCGATCACCAAGCCCGACTTTAGTCAGTGTATCTGCCGCGCGCTTTTTTCTTTCAGATGTTTTTACACCTGCATAAATCAGCGGAAGCTCTACATTACTCAGGCAATCAGTTCTTGGAAGAAGGTTAAACGTTTGGAACACAAATCCGATTTCACGGTTTCGTGCCTCAGCAAGTTCACTGTCATCAAGCTGGCTTACATCGTGACCGTTTAGAATGTATGTGCCGGATGATGGCGTATCGAGACAGCCGATCATATTCATCAGAGTAGATTTCCCTGAACCGGACGGCCCCATGATTGCGATGTATTCATTTGAATTAACATCAAATGATACACCATTGAGAGCATGAACAAGCATGCTTCCCATTTTGTAAATCTTTTTCAGATCCCGTATTTCAATTACCGCATCACTCATAATTATCTCCTGCTAATTTGAAGCCAGCTGTTGACTATTTGTCACCCGAATGGCATCACCATTATTCAAGTCTCTGGAAAGAACCCGGTAACTGCCTGTAATCACTTCATCACCGGCACGTACACCATTCAAAATCTGTATGTGGGTGTTATCACTGATCCCGGTTTCCACTTCAACTCGCTTTGCAACTCCGTTGTCATTAAGGAATACAACTCTTCTGAAATCCTCATCGCTACCCGAAGAGCGTTTTTGTTCTGTTGTTTCCGATCCAGTGGTATCAGAATCTGCAGACTCACCGGCAAAATCGCGAACCGTTACGGCTTGTATCGGCACAGCTACCACGTCTACAGCTGTATTTGTTCGAATATCAACCGTACCTGACATGCCAGGCTTGAAAATCGGGGACGGAGGCCCGGCCGGTGATTCCTGATCAGAAACCTGTACAATTTGTGCTTCCGGACCCGCATTCAGATTATGCGGAGTTGTGATTCGTATCTTCACTTTGTAATTGGTAATCTGTTCAGCAGAACCTGTTCCGGTGATATCTGCAGAGTTTGCGATTTCTGTTACCCTTCCCAAAAAGGAGCGGTTTGGGTATGCGTCTACTTCAATATCGGTTGTATCATCCACCGATACATTTACGATATCATTCTCATTCACCTCGACTTCCACTTCCATCTGATTCAGCCGTGCAATTCTCATCATCTCTGTTCCGGCTGTCTGGGCATTTCCCAACACCCTTTCACCACGTTCAATATTCAATCTGCTGATGGTTCCATCTTTCGGGGATCGGATAACCGTTTGCTGGAGTTCCTCCTCAGCCCTGCGAAGCTGCGCTCTTGCACTTTCAATCTGATATTCTGCAGCTTTGAAATTCGATTTTTGAGATTCGAAATTATTTTCACTTTGCATGAATTCCAGCTCAGATATCAGATCCCGGTCGTACAATTGTTTATTTTTCTGATACTCAATTTCAGCCTGTAATTTTGTGGACCGGGCCTGCTCCATACGAGACTGCTGTGTTAAAAGCATAGCATTGAGTTCATCAATCCGCGCCTGGTAAATGTCCGGTTTGATTCGGAGCAACAGATCGCCTTCCCGTACAAAATCTCCTTCCCGGACATTCAATTCAATTACCTCACCCGATACATCCGGACGAATAATCACTTCCACTTCCGGCTGTATTCGGCCTGACGCTGAAACAATTTGGGTAATGGTTCGCAACTCAGCTTCGGCAGAGGTAACAGATTTTTCGTTTTCTCCGCCGTCCATCCAACCCATAAGGTTGGCAAGTACACCGCCTGCTATGATCAGAACCACAAGGATTCCAAGTATTTTAAGTAACTTTTTTGTAGCTGATTGTTGCTTTCCCATCTTTCGTACCTAATTCTATTTAATTAAATTCTAAGGATTCATCCAAGCGGCCTATATAGAAATCCAGAAGCTGCTCCTGGAAAATAAAATTATAGACAGATTGAATTCGGTTTGATTGAGCCTGTACGTAATTTGCATTCGCCTGGTTCAATTCTATGAGTGTAGTGGAGCCAATTTCGTACCGCTGCTGTTCGGTTTCATAAGCTCGTTCAGCTGCAATCAATGATTTCTCAGTCGACTCCAGTTCTTTTGAGATCGCTATATAATCGTTATACGCCTGACGCACTTCTTCACTGATCTGGAAGCGGATGTTATCCAGCTCGAGCTCACTGTTTTTTAGCTGAACCTGAGCATTCTGATAGTTGGCACGTGTGTTCCAGCGGTTGAAGATTGGAATGGAGAGTGAAAAACCTACGCTTCTGGTTACGTTCTGGTCAAAAAACTGATCGCCGAAAGGGATAGTTTCACCAAGAAGTACCCGTTGGTCACTATAATTACTACCGATACTTGCACTGAAAGTTAATGATGGCATGAAGTCCGCACGGACGATCCTTCGGTTCTGTTCATTACTTTCAATGGTTTTTTCCTGCGCCAGGTAATCTCGTCGTGACTGCAGAGCCGATTCTATCATCTCATCCATATCAAGTTCAACCGGCATGAGTGCAAGTTCATCGGTATCGGGTACACTTACTTCGATATCTGTGATTTCCGGGTCCTGCATGATGCGTATCAGCCGGGCGATGCTTACTTCGAGTGAGTTTTCACTCTGGATCACCGCAAGTTCATCATTTGCAACAGTTGCTTCCTGGTTGTAAAGATCAACCGTTGGCCGCGAACCGACTTCAACCTGGGCTTCAACTTGCTGAAGCTGACTTTCACTTGCTTCCAAAGAACTTTCAGCAATTTTAAGAAGTTCTTTATCTAATACTACCTGCAAATATCTTGAGGCAGTATCAAATATAATCGATTCCCTGAGGCGCTGAAGGTCAAGTTCCTGGGCATCCCGGTTAATTTCACTTTGCCGCAGACTGGCAATGTTTGAAAACCCGTTAAATACGGTAACCTGGGAACTCAGACCACCGCTTAAACGGAGGCTGCTTCGATCTTCAAACGCAAGGTCTTCCTGGATAAACTGGAGACCTGCATCGCGGCTGCCGTTAAAGTTTGCGCTAAGTGAGGGAAGGAAATCTGCACGGGCACTCCAGATCCGGGTATCGGCGAGGTCGAGATTGTTATCGGCCTGTTTTAACTGGTAGTTGTTCTCCAGGGCAAGCTGAATGGCATCATTCAATGTCAGGTTATGTGTCTGCGCCTGAACAATCATGGGTACAAGTAAAAATGCTGAGATGACTATAAGTTTTCGAATCATAGTAAATTTGGTAATTGTTTTGAGTGGTACTACGGAGAAGTGTAAGCAGAGTTACAGAAAATTTATTCCGATTTGGCAGAAAAATACTTTTTTTAACATCGTCGCAAAAAAAACCTTGTTTAAAAGGTTTTAACCAATGTGCAGATTCAGCAAATCGCGCTAAAGTATTCCCGATGTTAAAAAAAGAATCCGTATTCGATTTGGTTTTGTTTCTTCACACAAATATTGTGTTCACTCAAAATTAATAAGCAGACCAGTAATTGGATCATTGCGCGAATCAAACCGATAGATTAATATGAAAGACCACTATATAATCTATCCGCTCTAAAATCATAAATTGCATAATGAAAGAACTATCTTCTAAACAGCGGGATGAACTTTTCTATATTCTTAAAACCCGCTTTGAAACGAACATGAATCGTCATGAACACGTGGACTGGAAGACGGTCAAGGATAGGCTGAGTTCGAAAAGATCAGGAAAGAAACTCTGGTCTCTTCAGCAAATGGAAACTACCGGTGGAGAACCCGATGTAATTGAGCATGATGATAAGACAGGCGAACTCATATTTTTTGACTGCTCTGAGGAAAGTCCCAAAGACCGCAGAAGTGTGTGTTATGATCAACAAAGCCGGGAATCCCGAAAAACGCATAAACCTGCAAATAGTGCACTTGAGATGGCATCTGCGATGGGGATTGAACTCTTAACCGAAGAACAGTATCGTCACCTTCAAAAAGTGGGTGCGTTCGATTTAAAAACGTCAAGCTGGGTAAAAACACCTTCTGAAATCAGAGATCTCGGCGGAGCACTTTTTTGCGACCGGCGGTATGATACTGTTTTTGTGTATCACAACGGTGCGCAATCATACTACGCATCAAGAGGTTTTCGTGGGGTGTTGAGAATCTGAAATGTGTGGATAAGGTATGTTCAATTGTGGAATTCTGGAGATATGCGAATGATAAGCTTTCAAATGTGATCCCTCTTATGTGTACTTGTTACAACTACCGGCCTTCTCGGTTCAGCGATCCGAGGTACATAGAAATTCCGGACTCTTGCAAACTTTCTGTGTACCCAAAAACTTTATTTTAGAATCAAAATCTATCTTTTGGGTCATATTTTGGCTTACTCTCCTCTTTCTTTATCTCTTTCTCTTTAAATCGGGGCATAACTTTTTCATCCAGCATGTCTGATAAATAGAGCATGGCTCTCTGAGCCGCAACGCGTTTCAACTCAGCCATAAAAAGTGATGAGAATCCGGTGCCATGAGCTATCGGCCTCCTGCTTCTTCTCCGGCTACCCCCGGTAAGAAAACCGACGACAAATCCCACACCTATTGAAACCCCAACAGCCTTAAAAGGGTTTTTCCGAATCTCTTTCATCGGCTGAAGTGCTTTTTTTACACTGTTTTCGATTTTTGATGTTTGATCAGAATATTTCGTCTCAATTCGATCTATTTCAGCCTTCAGTTCCTGTTTTCTCTGTTTGATACTTTTAAGTGTTATGTCGTTACGATTGCTCAAAGCTGGTTCTGTTTTGGATGTACTTTCGCTGATGGTTTTGCCTCTTCTTCACTTTCAGTAATTGAATCTCGTATTTGGAGTGTGACTTTCTGAATAATTTCAGCCTGTATTTTCTCCTCCAGTCCGCGAGAACTGCCCTTATACAGCACAAATCCGAGTATGACTAAAGGGAGAGCAGCCAGAAGGAATCCAAGAGCCTGACTGTTTAAAAGGTCACCCAGAAAGAAACCGAGTGCAATCCACAGAAAAATTGCGCCGACACTCAAAAAAAGAACGCCAACAAGCTTTTGAATGGAAGCGGAAGCAGCAGATGCAACCTGTTCGGCTATCGAAATGGAGAAAAGCTCCAGACGGCTCTCAATGTAGGATTTCAGATCTTTCCCCGGTTTAATCTCATCTTCCGGGGGTTTTATCGGTTGATTTAACATTCAAATCAGGATCTGAAGATTTTACCAATCAGATATCCTGCAGCTGCGCCAAGTAAAACACTTTGGATCGGGTGTTTACGGATAAAAAGTTCTGTATCTGTTTTTACTTCGTTGAAACGATCCTTCAGCTCGGCATTTTCTATGATTTGCCGGCCTTCATCAATTACATCCTCAAGTTCTTCATTCAGGCTATTCAAAATATCTTCTTCCATGTCCATCTTTGATTTCTGTTATTAAAATTGAAATTTAAGATAAGATGTTGATCTATAATGAGAAAGAAGATTTCGGATAAATCGTTCACATAATTTAAAAACAAACTATGTGAAACTGTTTATTCGTACCTGAGGCTTTCAATCGGATCAAGACGTGCGGCTTTATATGCGGGATACACCCCAAACAGTACCCCGATCACCGTCATCCCAATAATTCCGCCAACTGCTGATCCCCAGGGAAGAACGATGTTAGCATCGAGATAGAGTGCGGCCACATTGCCCAGCCCAATTCCGGCAATGATGCCAATCACGCCGCCAATCTGGCAAATTGCTATTGTCTCCATCAAAAACTGGGATACAATCGCTTTTCGGGTAGCTCCGACCGATTTTCGAAGCCCAATTTCACGGGTTCGCTCACTTACAGAAACGAGCATGATGTTCATCACACCAATACCGGCTCCGAGCAGCACGACCCCACCGATCACAAAACCTATCATATAAAGAATTCCTGTAAAACTTTCGAATGTGCTGCTCAGGGATTCATTCGTCGTAATTTCAAAATCGTTCTGTTCGCCGGGATCTACTTTTCGAATCACGCGCAACACACCGGTGATTTCATCAATGGCGTTCTGAATATTTTCAACGGACCCGGCCCGGACCTGGATTCCAATATTCTGATTTCGGCCATAAAGTCCGGCCAGGTTTGAGTAGGGTACCACCACAAATCGGTCCAGCGTACTTCCAAATACATTGCCCTTCGCTTCAACCACACCGATCACCGTGTATCGCCGGCCCTCAATGCGAATGGTTTTGCCAATGGCATCCTGGTTTTCAAATAGAGCAGATTCCACATCAGCGCCAATTATCGCTACTGAACGTGCATAATCAATATCTTCAGGCAAAATATTTCGGCCGCTGGCCAGTGTATATGCGTTGTTGTCTAAATAATATTCATTCCCTCCTCTGATCCCGATATTCGGCTCTGTCTCTTCATTTTCAAAAACCACTCTTGTGGTTCGATAGGTTCGGTTTGGCCCCACTTCTGAAGCCTGGTCACTTAAATCCTGCAGTCGCTCCATCTGGTCAATGGTAATATCCTGCCGGTTTCTGAACCGCTCCCAGTCCATCGGTCCCATCGAAATCGCCGGTGTTTTTGTGACCGTGATGACGTCACCACCCATCAGGCTGAGAGTATCTTTAAAATAGGTATCGAGAACAAGCACTGCGGTGTTCGCGCTGATGATAGCAAAAACACCTACCGAAATGGCAAGCAGCGTGAGTGATGATCTCAGTTTGTTTGACCGGAGTGAATCAAAAGCCTGGCGAAATACTTCAATGAAATTCATATCTATTCGTATCTGAGAGATTCAATGGGGTCTGATTTAGCCGCGCGGCTGGATGGCAGATATCCAAACAATAGCCCCACGGCGGTACAGATCAGGATAGCGTTCAGGACGGTGGTCCAGTCCATATAGGCTACAAAGATCTGGTTGATTAGCTGGGTGATTCCGATCGAAAGTATCACGCCGATGATTCCACCAAGAAGGCAGATTACGATCGATTCCATTAAAAACTGCATCATAATTTCCCACGATTTTGCGCCAACAGCTTTGCGAATACCGATCTCTTTCGTGCGCTCTTTCACCGAAACAAACATGATGTTCATCACCCCGATACCTCCGACAAACAGGGCCAGGCCGGTCAGAAAAATTCCGATACCGTAAATGGCTACCTTCATACCCTGAAACTCCTGTTCGAATAGCGCAGCCTGGTTGATGGCAAAATCATCATCCTCCAGTGGATCGAGTCCACGAATCTGACGCATTGCCCCGATAACTTCGTATTCACCTTCAGTGAGTGTGGCCTCATCAGGAAACTGAACCGAAAGCTGTATACCCCATCGCAGATCATAAATGGTGCCATATGCGGATATGGGCATAATCATTCGATTATCTCCATCCTCCAACCCAAGGAAATTGCCCTGCTTCTCCAATATTCCAATCACCGTAAACCGCTGACCGCGAATGCGAACCTGTTTGTTTAGCGGGTCGGTGTTTTCAAATAGCGCATCGGCTACAGTTGCTCCTAAAATGACAACCCTCGCAGCACGCTGCTCTTCCTCGTCGGTAAAAGCACGCCCATCTTCGATATTTAATCCTGCGGTTTGGAAATAGGTGGATGTAGCCCCGTTGAGAGAAACACTTTCAACGGTTCGGTCCTGGTAGCGAATTGACGTTCTTCTGGATGCGGACGCCGAGACCTGGGAAGCAGTTGGTACAAGGTCTCTGAGCTGATCTGTATAAGCCAGACGCATTTCACGCCTGTTTCTGTATTCCCACCAGCGATATTCACCTCCGAAACCCCATGGCCACTTTTCCACAAATACAACATTTCGCCCAAGCATATCCATACTCTCTTCAAAAGAACGGTCGATTCCGTCTGAAATGGTATTCATTGCCGTTACGGACACAATTCCGATAACAATACAAGTTGTGGTGAGCGTTGCCCGCAATTTATTTGTCCAGAGAGCCGACAGCGCAATTTTCGACCCTTCAGATAAGCTTAGTAAAATCTTTTTCATGCGATTCCCATTGGTATTCAAACAAAATGGTTCATAGATTTCGACCCGGTTCGCGTCCGGCTCTGCCATTAATTCTTAAGAATTCTGTTGGTGGGCTTACGGAGCGATCTGAGAAACGTTTCAGATTTATTGAAAAAATATTCAAAACTATATCTCTCTATTTCATGAAAGCAGATATTTTGGCCTTTGGTGCTCACCCTGATGATACAGAACTCGGTTGTGCCGGTACACTTGCCGCCCTGGTTCAGAAGAACCGGTCGGTCGTTGTGGCAGATCTGACCCGCGGTGAGATGGGTTCCCGGGGTACGGCAAAATTGCGGCTTCAGGAAGCGGAGAAAGCAGCTTCCATTATAGGACTGTCGGATCGCCTGAATCTCGGCCTGCCCGATACGGAATTATCAAATATCCGTGAATTCCAGATCCCGATTATTGAAGTGATACGTCATTTCAGGCCGCACATCTGCATCCTTCCCGCTCCCGCCGACCGCCACCCCGATCATGGGAATGCGGCCAGACTGATCAGCGATGCTATTTTTTACAGCGGTTTGATAAAAATAGAGACAAAAAACAGGGCTGGAAACGTACAAAATCCACATCGCCCGGCACACATCTTACATTACATGCAGGATCGGCCGTTTGAACCCGATTTTATTTTTGATATTACGAATACACTTTCCATTAAAGAAAAAGCAATTAAAGCATTTACATCGCAGTTTGATGTTGCTGATCCCGGGGATGAACCGGAGACCTACATATCGGATCCCTCCTTTTTTGATGCGCTCCGTTCTCGTGCAAAACACATGGGCCACCTGGCCGGGTTTGAATATGGTGAAGCTTTCAAATATGCTCAAAAACCCTTTCCGATGAATTCATTAAATTTTTTGATGGACACCTCTCCTTTGCGATAACTTAAAATATAGAACCGGAACTCTCAGATATGGTATTTCTGGAGGTTTTGAGTTTTGCGAAGCGGTGAATCCGCAATAGCTTTGGAATTTTGGACTGGGGTAAGAAGCATGAGAAATACCATATCTCTTCCATGTATGGTTTCGGGGCCTTCAGATATGGTATTTCTGAGGATTTTGAGTTTTGCGAAGCGATGAATCCGCAATAGCTTTCGGATTTTGGATTGGGGTGAGAAGCGTGAAAAATACCATATCTCCTCCTTGCTTGATTTCGGGACTTTCAGATATGGTATTTCTGAGGATTTTGAGTTTTGCGAAATTGTTTATTCGTAAGAGTTTCAGGACTTTAGTCTGTATTAAATGCCACGAGAAATACCATATCATTGCCTCGGAATGGTTATTGGGCATTTTCCCTGGATTTTTCGGGGATGTGTTCTTTGATTCGGTTTAAGAGATGAGCATGAATATCCGGATTACCGGCGACCATGCGCTGGCCGAAAAGCCAATCGTCTTCGCCCATCCAGTTGGTTACTGTTCCGCCGGCTTCTTTGATGATCAAGGCGGCGGCTGCCACATCCCATGCGTGGAGTGAGTATTCGTAAAAACCGTCGAACCTGCCGCAAGCCACACAACAGAGATCAAACGATGCAGCTCCGGGACGGCGGATACCCTGCAGCTCTTCCATCAGTATTTTAAAAAGTGAAAGGTATGGATCCACCAGGGAGAGATCGTTGTAGGGAAATCCGGTGGCAACAAATGCATTTTTTGCATCCGTTTTATTGGAAACTGATATCGGATCCCCGTTCAACCAAGCCCCTTCCCCTGCAACTGCCGTGAATTCCTCATTTCGGTTTACTTCAATCACCACCGCTATTTTGGGCTGCCTGTTTTCCCACATCGCAACGGAGACGCAATAGACCGGGAAATCGTGTGCAAAATTGGTGGTGCCATCAATTGGATCGATAATCCAGGTTCGGGAATCACTTAGTTGGTCGTGGTTCTCGGTCTCTTCAGCAAGTACTTCATCTTTGGGAAATTGATTTCTGAGAATACTCAGAATTGTCTTTTCTGTGGCCAGGTCTGCATCGGTCACCAGATCGTGAAATCCTTTTTGTTGTACATTCAGCGATTTAGATTTGAAACTTTTTACAGTCTTCACCCCTTCGCGGGCAGCCTGAAGGGCAATTTCAAGGTCTTTATTCATTCCTATATATGAAAATTAATTTTAAGCTGAAGCATAAAGGTACAAATCTCTCTTGTTTATTTGTAAAGCGCATTGAGAATTTGGGATGCTTGAAATCACCGGTAATGAACTACTTCGGGTTAGAGCACACGAGGTATCAACTTTGAATCCATTTTTTTTATTCGAATATATATTTTCTCAGGAGTACAACCCTTTGAAGACAATATCACTAATATTAGTATTAAAATTATTCTGTATTTTTTGTGCCTCATCATCTAATTGTTTGTCCGAGATTCACCGGCCTTTGATTACTGAAGGAGGTGTTTGATTTGCGGGGAGTGCATACGATGTTTGTAAAAACTACCGGCCAAATCTAAGATTACTGTCACGAAGTGATGTGGACCTTTGTTTTTACATCGCAAAACGGACCGCTAATCCCGACTGAAGGAATCACCAGCCCGGCGGGTTTTGGGTACTGCCGCCTGCCCCGAGCGCTTTTGTCTCGGGGACCGTTCAAAAGTATCAGGAGAATAAACCTTTGGCTAATATTTGTGACATTACCTTCGAGGAGAGACTTTTATCCTTTCCTACCCAGAGGGACGGGGAATTAAACCATATAAGGTTAAATACACTCAGCAAACAATTCAGTTGTGTGAAACAAATTACAGCCTAAATACTTTCAACTTGTATCTGCTCAAAAATCGGCTTACTATTTAGGTTCCTTCATCAAACAGAACATCCGCCTATAGTGTAACGTTACATACCCGATTTTTAAATTAATCAGACGTTTTGAAGCACTCGCTACATTTTTCTTTAGGCGCTGTTCTGCTGCTTGTTTTTGTTATTTCATCTTGTGATGAAATCTCAACAACCCCGGAATCCGGTTCATTATCTGTACAATCTTTTTCTATCTCTCCAAACAATGTTCAGTTTGATGAAGAGACCCCAATCGGCGTGGTGTCACTTCCCGTATCCCTCCAGCTGACCCTGAATGAACCCACGGACCAAGAGATCCGATACACGTTTGAAAACCGTGGAAATCTTGTTGAAGAAGGCACTTTCAACTCAGAAAGCGAGACTGAATACATCGCTGAACTTTCACTTGCCGTAAACAGCGTCGAAAATGTTACCTATAAAGTATATGCTTTCTCTAATAGCGGTGATCGCATGCAGGGATCCATCAATTTTATCGGAAGAATGGTTTCGCCACCTGAAATCGCGGACGCTTACAATACCGAGGAAGCCGTAATCCCTAATGCAGGCAATGAACAAATCGATTTTTTTGCTGAAGTATCCCATCCGGATGGGCAGGAATATATTGATGGAGTATTTTTCATCCTGATCGACCAACAGGGGAACCAGCTGGGAAACGACTTTGAAATGTATGATGACGGAGTACAAATTGAAGACGAAGGACGAATTGATGAAACTGCCGATGATGGCCTGTACAGCAGGGCCTTTTTTATCAACCCATCAAATAACCCGGATGAATATTCTGTTTTTTACTATGCAATGGGCGCCGACGGGCAGTCGAGTGATACCCTTCAAACTCAATTGAGAATTGTAGAATAGATGGCATATCTCAAATGGTTTCTTCCTTTTATTGTAATCATGATTTGCTCTGCCGGTGAACTCTATTCGCAGCACTTTGGGCCGATTCCGGATCGGTTTGAATCACTGCGACAGAATTCGATTACCTCCCTGGAATCCACCGGAAACTCACTTTGGATCGGGCCGGGATTAAACCGGATTGATGAAAACAGCCCCGATATTTTTATCCCTGTGAATGCCGACAGCGTGTTTGATGGACGCGGACGTGTTTTTTCTCTTCAGGCTGATGGAAACCGGATTGTTGCGGGTTTGGGATATAACACGGAATCCGGTGACGGCAGCGTGCAAACAGGGATGGGTTTTTACGAATCGATCGACTTTGGGGAGAGCTGGAGGTTTATCCCCTTTCCGCTTGATCCTCAGCCTGATGAAAACAGCGATTGCACTATCGCTTCTGTGGGGCCGCCCTGCGACCTGGAATTTACGTATGGAGAGGAAACCTACATTCAAACAAGAATAACGGTACCGCAGCAATCGCCTCCTTTCGAAACCGATTTCAGGGGAGAAACTGTATTTGTTGCCGCCTGGGCATCCGGCATCCAGCGAAGTTTAGACGGAGGAGATACCTGGGAACGGCTGATACTGCCGCCCTCATCCGTTTCTGAACTCACACCAGACAGATCGTACCAATGGACCTCCCAGGCAGGAAGTTCAGGAACGGTTGAGCGATACGATCCAAGAAGCGATAATAACCTGCTTGGTTTTGGCCTTTTGATCGATTCAAACGACCGGGTCTGGGCCGGAACAGCAGCCGGTATCAATATCTCGGAAAATGCATTGACTGCATCGCGCGATCAAGTTTCCTGGCGTAGAATTTCCGCCGACGGACGCACCGACGGCCTGCTGGGTAACTGGATTGTAAACATCCGGGAGCAGCCGGGAACCAACAGGATCTGGATGTCTACCTGGAACGCCACAACCAGCGAGAACGACCGCTTTGGATTGGTTTATACCGAAGATGGCGGAGAAACCTTTCGTCAGTTTCTCGAAGGTGAACGGGTGAACGATATCGGGTTTCACAACGGAACTATTTTTGTGGCAGCCGATCGCGGACTTTTCATCTCTCATGATGACGGCGATACATGGAGGCGAATCGAGCAGATCCGAAGCCCGAATCAAATCATCAATAAAGATGCTGAATATTTTGCGCTTACGGCAACGGAAGACCGGATTTGGGTGGGAACCTCCGATGGGCTCGCCTCCAGCAGTGACGGCGGAGAAACATGGGCCATAACACGGGTGGATTTCCCACTCAGCGGCGGCAATATCTACCAGCAGGATGCGTCTGATGTGGATACCTTTGCTTATCCAAATCCATTTTCGCCGGATGTTCACAATATGGTTCGCATAAAATATGAGACATCGGGCAGCGGCCGGTCCACACTGCGTATTTTTGATTTTGCGATGAATCAGGTGTATGAGCAGCGAACGGATGGAATTTCCCAGTCCGGCTCCTACGAATTTACATGGAACGGAACGGACAGTTCAGGCCGCTACGTCGCAACAGGATCGTACATCTATGTCATAGAAACGCCGGGTGGTCAGGTAGATGGAAAAATATTATTGATCGATTAGGGAAGTCATGAAGAATCGAAAACTACTTATTTATTTCGTTTTGATTGCAGGATGGACGCTGCTTCCTGTCGGGATGGCGCTTGCCCAGGCCGGCGGGTTTACCGGCTCTTTCAGCCGGATGGGCTTTGCACCACGGGGGATGGCCATGGGCAATGCCTTAACAGCCGTTCACCAGGAAGGTTCGTATGCCTACTACAACCCTGCCCTTGCGGCGGTGCATGGAGAAACCGTTCAGCTCGATTTTTCCAGCTCTGCGATGCGGTTCGACCGTCAGCTGCATATGGTAACCGGCCATTTTCAGCTGCCTCCATCAGCGGGAATATCGGTCTCTATTTTGAACGGACGTGTTGGCGAAATTGATGGCCGAACACAAAGCGGATATCAAACCGAAACATTTTCTACCAACGAATTTCAGATTCTTTCCAACTTTGGAATCCGTTTCAGTGATACATTCTGGGGCGGGATCGGCATCAAATTTAACCTGGCTGATTATCATGAAGATGTATCTTCGGGAACTTCCGTGGGTGTGGATGCCGGTTTTTTGAAACTGGCCGGCAGTATGAGTTTCGGGTTTACGGTTCAGGATTTGTTCGCTTCCACCCAATACGATACCTCTAACCTCTTTGGCAGTAATGTCGGTGGTTCGCGCAGTAATGATTATCCCACAAGGATTTCATTCGGTGCATCCTATATCCCAAGTGCGCTGCCGGAACTTCTGGTGAGCAGTGATTACGAAATCCAGGTGCTTCGATCGGAAGTCAGGCGTGAATCCACAGAACAGCGGGAAGGGCGGCCGGTAACGGTGGTCAGCCGGGAGGATGTAATGACGAATACACAGATCGCACGTATCGGTGCTCGTTATCTGCTCCATGAACGAGTAACCTTACGGGCCGGGATACAGGGGCTTGATCTGAATCATGATCTTTCGGTACAACCAACTGCCGGTTTTTCACTACATTTACCGTTCGACAGATTTTCTCCCGCAATTGATTACGCATTTGTAAGAGAGCCGTCGCAATTATCAACCATGCACGTTTTTTCAATCCGACTGAACATATGAGAATTACAGCGACAATTATTATCACCCTGCTGTTCATTTCATCAGCTGCAGCACAGCAGGATACAGGCAGCGGAATGGACTTTTTAAGCATCTCCCCTTCAGCATTCCAGTTATCTCTTTCTGAGGCATCATCAGCTACGTTAACGGGATCATCCGCCATCTATTCGAACCCTGCCCTGCTGGCTATGGAACCGATGTCGAGCGTGGAGATCGATTACACCCTCTGGGTTGCGGAAGTAAACCATCAGTTTGCATCAGCTAACTTTCTGAGGGAGAATTATTCGCTCGGCCTGGGAATCTATAATTCCCGATCTGACGGATTTGAAGCAAGAGATGGGGCTGGCCCATCACAAGGTGACTTTTCCATCGGATATTTATCCGTAGCCGGTGCATTTGCATATAAAATTGACCGATTTTCCGTGGGTGTTACGGCGCATTACCTGCGCGAAGAAGTTTTTCAATATCGTGCCAATGGTTATGCTGTAAGTGCTGGTGCCGCGGCAGAGTTTTTTGAGCAGAGAGTAAGGCTTGGCGCGGTGGTTCAGAATCTCGGTGAGATGGAAGAACTGGATGGTATTTCCACATCACTTCCCACTACGTTTCGCCTTGGCGGTATGGCAAATATTGTTGAAGTGAACACGCCCGGCAGAAATGATCTGCCGATTCTATTCTCACTACATACTGAATGGGTCCATCCGCTGGAAGACTTGCCATCCTCAGATTACATTGACCGGGATGGCGGAGATGATTTTATAGCTTTTGCATTAAGTGCTGATGTCGCGGACCTTTTCAACATTCGCGGAGGTTACAAAGCCGGCCCGACGGAACGGCCGCTCAGTTTTGGCCTTGGACTAAATATCGACCCCGTTACTGTGAATTACGCTGTTGTTCCATTTTCTACCGGTTTTGGCTGGGTACACTCCATCGGTGTACAATACTATTTTTGATAAAACAGGCTTTCTATGAATCTGCATGAGAAACTGTTATCTCTTTATGATTCGCTTTTTTCGGAAAATGAAGACACTGCCGCAGGGATCGACCTGTTTGTTGTTCCATTGATCCGATTTAATTATAAAAAATCGGACTATCTCTACCTGTTGTATAAAGAGATCCTTGAAAATGATGAAAGCCGGTACCGCGTTCACAGCACAAGCATTTCTGAACACTGGAAGTTTGTCTGGAATGCATTCCGGGGCAAACCGACCATTCTGCACTATCACTGGCTGGAGTGTTCCGATTTCAAATCACTTCTCGGGATAGTCTACAAACTGTTCTGTATAAAACTATTCAAAAGGTTCGGGGGTAAAATTGTGTGGACTATACACAATAAAATGCCCCACGACCGCAGGTTCAAGAATATAAATGAATCAATTCGTAGCTCCATGGCACAGCGTGCAGATCTGCTGCATGTGCACTGCAACACCGCAAAAAGGGAATTGTGTAAATTCTTTGATCAGCCGGAATCAAAATTCAGCGTAATTCCGCATCCAGAATATCCCGCTGAAAAACTTCCGAGAAAAAAGGCTATCCATAAGTTAAATCGGAAAAGAGATCTTCAGCTCTCGGCGGATGACCAGATCTTTTTAATGTTTGGAAACATCAGTTCATATAAACAGATTGATAAAGTAGCTAAGCTATTTGAGCAACTACCGGAGAATAAAAAATTGATCATTGTTGGACCGGTAAAAAAAGGGCAAATGGTTTACTACCATAAAATTAAGAAAATTAGCTCAAATTCATCTAATATCCGTTTGATTCCTCATTTTATTCCTGAAGCAGACGTACCGCTTTATCACTCAGCAGCGGATTGTGTGCTTTTCAATTTCCGGGATATTTTGACTTCAGGAGGAGTGGCGTTAGCACAAAGTTATGATGTGCCAATTATTGCACCATCAAAGGGATGTCTTTCCGAACTAAATGGTGACAACGTTTACCTTTTTGAAAATGAAGATGAATTAAACTCCCGCATTATCAATTTTGCATCCGGGGTTACGAGTGATGGCTAATCTCACCTCCAGGGCACTATGGATTTTTATGGGTGATGGCGGAGCGAAACTCTTCGGTTTTTTATCAACCATCTACCTTGCGAGAACACTGGGCGCATCTCAATACGGGCTGCTGACCCTGGCAATATCTGCCCTCGGTATTGCGAGCTGGTTTAGTGATCTCGGGCTGAAAACACTGGCTACGCGTTCTGTGGCAGGTTCGTCATCGGAACCGGGTGACCTCGCCCGATTTTTCTGGCTAAAGATTTTACTTTCTGCAGCGGTATTGTTGATCGCTGGCGGTATTACCTGGTTTCTGCTATCGGAACAGCCACAGCTCCGGCTCCTGATTCTTCTGTTCCTGCTCTCCCTCCTTCCGCAATCGCTCAGAGTTGACTGGTACTACAAAGGGGTTCAGGAATTTCACTGGGTAACGCTCTCTAACTGGGTACAGGGAGTTATCTATTTGTGTGGCTTACTTCTCATCGTATCCACAGATGACCTGCTTCTTGTCCCCTGGATTTACTCGCTCTCCATACTCTTAGGTGCACTCGTTTTGCTTTTCACTTATAAAGGCAAAAATTCCTTTATTTCAAAACCGCGGGTTGTTAAATGGGGTGAGGATCTGAGAAACAGCTTTTTTCTCGGTGCCGGGCACTTTTTTTCCCAGTCAATTATTCTATTGCCGCCGCTAGTCATCGGATATTTTTTTACGGAATTGCAGGTGGGTTACTATGGAGTCGCCCTCAAACTGATACTTGCCGCCATGATTATCGATCATGTTCTGAATACGCTTCTTCTGCCAAACCTGACAAAATTATGGCAAAACAACCGTTCTGAAGTTCAACCTCAGCTTAAGAAAGTCAGCCGCTGGGTTCTATTGATTGGAGTTTGCGGGATGATGGTACTCGCTTACGCCGCTGAGCCAATCATCTATTTTCTTTTTGGGGATACGTATCTGCCTGCGGTGCCGATGCTGATTCTGCTTTCAGTTGTTCTGCCGATAACGTTCATCAATTCCATTTTCAGTTTCGGTCTGATCTCATTCGGCCTCGATCGTGATTTTCTCTACTCTACCTCAGCAGGTGCCCTGGGCGCTTTGATTTTGATTATCGGTGCCGGTTTTACGGGCGATATGCAAATTTTGATTCTCTCTGTGGTACTTTCAGAACTTTGGATCACAATCTGTATGTATTACCGGTTTCGCCGAATTGTAAATCTGAAAATCGGCGGCTTCGTATTGGGGATTACAACCGTATCAGCATTGCTTATGGCACTCATTTTTCTGTACCTGACGCCCGGAATCTGGATTGCGATCACCTCTCCCCTGATTCTGTTCACCGTTCTCTATATATTCGGCCTGATAACCTGGGATGATATTTCCTGGATGAAACGGAGAATTTTTTAGTGAAACGAAACATTCATATCGGAATTATCGGGATCAACCCGGGTTGGGAAAAAATCCTGGATCAGATCGGTGCGAGCTGGTCACGGATTACTTCAATCCGTACAGTTGATGTTAAATCGTACAGTTGTATCGTTGCTGTCCGTAACCTGGAACGTGAAGAGATGAAGTCCGTCACGCACTATCTCGATGCCGGAGGTGCGGTTGTTGACACGACCGGTCAGTTTCTGAAGAAAACTCCGTCAGCGCGAAAGGTCAAAACCATCACACCGGAAACAGACGACCCCTATTTTAATCACATCCGCGAGATTCGCGTTGATGACACTGCTCTTTTTCATCCCACATCAAAAATGGCGGGCGGCACGGTATGGCTGGATCATGACCGATCCAATCGTCTCGCGTTTTCAGGGCTGCCATACCGTGTTCTTACCGAACATCACCCGCTGAAACCGACTCAGTTTACGTCGGCTGATCTTCCCGCGGTTATCGAACGAACATCCACCCACAGCAGCGGCGCTTGGGTGGATCTCACGCTCAAACTGCTCATCGAGCTTCACTCGCGATCCGGGATGCCGTTTGTGCACAAATGGTGGATGCCTGAGTCAGATCATCAAACCGCCACATTTCGTGTGGATACCGATTACGGATCTGAGCAATCGATCCATCAAACCGCAAGTGTGCTTGATGAGTTTGGAGTCTCATCCACTTTTTTTCTGCACACTGAAGCGCATGAAAACAGTCTTTCTCAGTTTGAAGACATCAAAAATCATGAAATTTCGCTGCACGGATATCGTCATTCCGAATTCAAAACTAAAGAGCAGTACGTTTCTGATATCCGGCACGGACTCAACCTGCTGAAAGATCACGGGATGGATCCTCAAGGTTACGCAGCTCCCTATGGATACTGGTCACCAGAACTGGCATCTGCACTCAGAGAATTCAACTTTCAATACAGCAGTGAATTCGGGTACGATTACGATGCACTTCCATCAACTCCGCAATCATCAGGAACGTTGCAGCTGCCCGTTCACCCAATTTCGATCGGTTCATTCAGCCGTTTCAATTTTACGGAAGAGATGATTGAAGCCTATTTCCTGGAATGGATACGTATCTGTCAACTTCAGCGAAAGCCAATCCATCTTTTTTACCATCCCAATGACGGTCACGCTGACGTTCTGAGATCTATTTTTAAACAGGCTGATACCCATTCAACAAAGTGGCTGACCTATTCGCAGTGGGCAAATTGGTGGAAAAAACGGTCATCCCATTTATTGAACCCGGTTTTCGATACAGAAACCGGGAATCTGGCGCTCAATCAAACCGGGGAAATTCCGGCAGCCGTTCATCACGATAACAAGATGTTATGTACCACCGGATCGGGAAATATTGATCTGGATGATCGGCGATTCTCTGTGTACATTTCGCCCGAATGGATTGAATGGATAAACCGAAGAAGAAATGGCCGGAAACTCTCGCTTTTCAGGATGAAAAAAGATCAACTTATGACGAGCCTTTGGAGGAACCGGTCATGAAAATTTTGATGATTGCCCCGCTCTCCGCCGGAATTGTACACGGAGGTGTTCGTATGCAGAGTGCCAAAACACTTGAGTATCTGCGTACCCGTGGTCACGAGGTTGCGGCCTATAATCCGTGGGAACATTACGAACCGGAATCGTTCGACATCATCCACCTGTTTCTTGCAGGCAATGAAACTCTAACTCTCGCCAAAAATCTCAGGAACAGATCGACCCGGTTTGTGCTCTCCCCGGTCTTTTTCACCCGCAGATCTGCGTCAACAATTCGGAATATATTGTCCATGGAAGATATTGGAAGCCAATTGTTAAAAGGATTCAGTTCTGATTATTCTATCAAGGCGGATGTGTGCAGATCAGCAGATCTAATTTTGCCAAACACAATGGATGAAGCCAACCTGATTATTGATGGATTTGGAGTTCCGATCGAGAACGTTACGGTGGTTCCAAACGGCGTGGAAAATCGGTTCGAAAATGCTTCTGCGGATCCATTCATTCAAAAATATGGGTTGAAAGATTTTACGCTTTTTGTGGGTGATGCATCCGCTGCCCGAAAAAATGTGTTGCCCATGCTTGAACAGTATGGAGCTGACGATCCGCCGTTGGTGATTATCGGAGCGCTTGATGAGTCCGATTACTCTTCTGCCTGCCGAAAGTTGATCAAAGCTTCTGACAACATTCATTACCTGGGACCGATAAATCATGACGATCCGATGCTTGAATCTGCTTACAAAGCTGCGGCCGTATTTGTACTCCCTTCCCTTTTTGAAACACCGGGTATCGCCGCACTGGAGGCGGGCCTTGCCGGATGCCGTATTGCAATTACCGGATTAGGCGGTACCCGTGAATATTTTGGGGATCATGCGTTTTATATCAATCCTGATAAACAGGAATCGATCATTCGGGCGATCCGGAATGCACATCAGGCAGAAGAGTCCCCGGAATTAAAAAACAGAATTAAAAAACAGTTTACCTGGCAGGCTGTTGCAGAAAAAACTGAAGCTGCTTACCAATCCATTTTATGAATAAACCGATAACCATTTTATTCGGTACCCGGCCGGAAGCGATAAAAGTTGCGCCCGTGATCTTGAAACTCCGGGAAAAGAACATTCCGGTGCGGGTGATACATACCGGTCAGCATGCCGAGCTGGCTGATGAAATATTGAGAACATTTGATATAAAGCCGGATTTACGTCTTGAGATGATGAAAAAGTCACAGACGCCTATCGACTTGCTCCAGCGTCTGCTGAAATCACTGCCCGAATGGATATCAGCAGAACACACCGGCGTTCTGCTGGTTCAGGGAGATACAACTACTGCACTTGCGGGTGCGCTAACCGCACATCACCAACAAGTGCCGCTTGCCCATCTTGAGGCGGGCCTCCGTTCCGGTGACCGTTCACAGCCTTTTCCTGAAGAAGCGAACCGCACGCTGATCAGCCATCTTGCCGATGCACATTTTGCACCCACGGCAAGTGCTCGTAAAAATCTACTCGCTGAAAATATATCGCCGGAATCGATCCACATCACCGGAAATTCTGTGGTTGATGCATTGCAGATGATCGTAAAACGGTCCGGGCATTCGGTAAGTGAAATTCGCGGCAAATACAGTGCAGAAAAGAAAAAACTGATATTACTCACCACACACCGCCGCGAAAACTTTGGGGAGCCGCTTCGCCAGATTTTTGAGGCCGTATCAGAACTTGCTTCACGTTATCGCGATTTGAAAATCCTGTTTCCTGCCCATCCCAATCCAAATGTTCAGGATTTGCTTCATCTGCTTGATCATCAACCCTCCATTGAACTAATCAAACCGCTCAATTACCTCGAATTTGTACCGCTGATGGCTGCATCTGATCTGATTCTCACAGATTCGGGCGGTATTCAGGAAGAAGCTCCCGCACTTGGTACGCCGGTCCTCGTTCTGCGAAAGAAAACCGAACGTCCGGAGCTGATAGAAAGCGGCGCTGGAAAGCTGATTGGCACCGATAAGCAGAAAATTATCGAAGCGACAGAGTTTTACCTGCAAACGATGAATCACACTGGCCCTGCTGAAATTTTCGGAGATGGTAATACTGCAGAACGGGTGGTTCAGATTTTAAAAGAGATGAACAGGTAAATGGTAGTTAAG
This sequence comes from Rhodohalobacter sp. SW132, assembly GCF_003390325.1. Taxonomy (NCBI): domain Bacteria; kingdom Pseudomonadati; phylum Balneolota; class Balneolia; order Balneolales; family Balneolaceae; genus Rhodohalobacter; species Rhodohalobacter sp. SW132. The sequence continues at coordinate 464,902 of NZ_QUOK01000002.1, forward strand.
CACAGTTTATTCAGAGCTCTTAATTTTGTCCAAAAGTCGGGTATCACTATTTAAAAGTTTATAGTTGAAAAATCCCCTCTCGAAAATTCGGAAACAACTGTAGCTTGAGCGGGGATTTCACCAACTGGATCCCTGTGGGAAGGGGTGTATTTCCCGGAGCCTTGATCATAATTGTAGTCGTATTTTGGCTGCTTGCCCTTTCTACACACCCCTCGATTTGAAAATCTGCGTTCCGCAGTTTTCAAATCCTTTCCCCTTCGACAGGCTGTGAGAAAATTGTTTCCCCAAAGAAAATGCACTTAAATAAATTAAGATTTCTGCCATTTTCTCAGCTTCCAGACTTTCTGACCCACCCCCGTCCCCTCCCTATCGCGCCCTAACGGGACTTGATAGGGAGGGGAGCTTCAATACAAGGTTTGACACCTTAAAAAATAATGAATGCCAACGAATGAGAGTGTAAAATCTCACAGCCTCTTGAGCGGGGATTTAAGGGGGGCTCGATCAAAAAAGTATTCGCATTTTGGCTCCTGGCCCTTTCAACACACCCCTCGATTTGAAAATCTGCGTTCCGCAGTTTTCAAATCCTTTTCGCTAACGCGGGTAAAAAGAGGAACCCTCTCGAGAGGGGATTTTCCATCACGAATCCCGGATTCCTGATGATAGGGGCACTTCAATCATTTCCGGTCCAAAGAGGTAACTTCTGATTAACCGAATTAATTCAATCCACGTCTGTTCAGAAGATTGGTTACATCGGGATCGCCGCCTCTGTATTCACGGTAAAGTTCCATCGCGTCGCGGCTTCCTCCGCGCGAGAGAATATGCTCGCGGTACCGGTCACCGTTTTCGCGGGTTAATCCTCCCTGCTCTTTCATAAATGCAAATGCATCCGCTGCAAGAATTTCACTCCAGATGTAGGCGTAATAATTAGCAGAATATCCGCCGGAGAATACGTGTGCAAAGTAAGGTGATTTGTAGCGGGGAGGAATCACCGGGTTATCGAGATTATATTTTTCGAGAGACCGGTTTTCAAACTCCACTACATCGTCGGGTACGGAGCCTTCTTCGAGCAGATGCCACTCCATATCTACCATCGTCGCGCCGAGGTATTCATACGTATCGAAACCCTGGTTGAATTCCCGAGCCTCGATCAGGCGGTCGAGCAGATCCTGGGGAATGCGTTCCCCGGTTTCGTAGTGAACGGCGTAGTTTTCCAGAACTTCAGGCAGTATCGCCCAATCTTCTTCAAATGTGGATGGAAATTCAACAAAATCGCGGGGTACGGAGGTACCAGCGAGTGAGGGATAAGTTACATCAGAAAAAAGACCGTGAACGGCGTGACCCATTTCGTGAAACAGTGTGGTAACGTTATCAAAACTAATCAGTGCGGGATCTCCCTCTGCAGGCGGCGTGATGTTGAGCACGTTGACCACAACCGGTTTTTTATCCAGCAGGTGAGATTGCACAACAAACGAGTTCATCCAGGCACCGCCGCGTTTTGAATCGCGCGAAAAGAAATCGCCGTAAAAAAGTCCGAGTTCGCTGTCGTCGCTGTCGTAAACTGTGAAGACACGCACATCAGGGTGGTACACAGGGATATCATCACGTTCTTCAAATCGAATGCCGTACAAACGCTCCATCGTGTAGAACACGCCATCTTTCAGAACCGTGTCGAGTTCAAAATATGCGCGGACTTCATCATCGTTGAAATCATAACGCTCGCTTCTCACTTTTTCGGCGTAGTATTCCCAATCCCAGGGCTGCAATTCATCATCAATTCCATCGCGCTGCATCATTTCTGTGATCAGCCTGCCTTCTTCATTGGCATTTTCAACTACAGCTGGAATAAGTCCGTTGAGCATTTCGAGGACGTTATCGGGGTGACCCGCAGTTTGAGGTTCGATCGCATATTCGGCATAATTCTGATATCCCAGAAGAGCAACCCGCTCTGCCCTCAATTCCGCGAGTTCCAGCACAATCGGGCGGGTATCTATCCCACCGTCCTCACCAATTCCGCGATTAGCGGATGCTTCCCATAGTTTTTGTCGCATTTCCCGGTTGTTCAGCGACGTCAGCAGCGGATGCCGTGTGGTATTGCTGATGCTGATGAGATATTTCCCATCCTCATCGCGTCGTTCTGCCGCTTCACGGGCCGATGCAATTCGATCGCTGCTCAAACCGTCGAGCATCGATTCATCTTCCACAATTACAGAACGTTCGCGTGTCATATCGAGCAGTTTTTCCTGGAATTCTGTGGTTAGCGACGAAATCCGTTCGTTGATCTCCCGCATTCTGCGTTGCTGATCATCGGTGAGCCGGGCTCCGGCACGTACAAAATCGAGGTGTGTATCTTCAAGAAGCTTAAGCGATTCATCATCCAGACCGAGATTTTCACGGTTATTGTAAAGCTGATCTACCCGCTCAAATAGTGTGCTGTTCAGCAGAATATCATCACTGTGCGCGGCCAGTTTTGGCGCAAGTTCAGATTGAATATCCTGAATCTGATCGTTGGTATGAGCTGATGCAAGATTAAAAAATACCCGCTGAACTCTTGTCAGGAGTCTGCCTGACCGCTCCATCTCCACAATCGTATTCTCAAAAGTGGGTTCTTCCGAGTTGTTGGCAATCCGCTCAATCTCCTCCAGGTGTTCTTCCATCCCTGCCGTAAATGCGGGCATAAAATGGTCATCGTTAATCTGGTTAAAATCGGGCGCCTCAAACGGCAGGGTGCTCTCTTCCGAAAACGGGTTCTCGCTCATATCAATATCATTAGTTTGGTTATCGCAGGCCGCAGCAAAAAAAACTGCCAGCAGCAGAAAGGAAATCTGTTTTAGTTTCATGGGTTGATCAGGTGTTGGTTAAAAATATTTTGTTTTAAACGCTACGCATCGGGATAAATTGATTTCTTAGCAGCGAGAAGTGTGTTTTTCATCAGCATGGCTACCGTCATTGGGCCAACTCCGCCCGGAACCGGTGTGATCCAACTCGCTTTTTCGCGCAGTCCTTCAAAATCGCAATCGCCTACCAGCTTGTAGCCTTTTTTGCTGGTTTCATCAGCCACACGATTAATTCCCACGTCGATGATTACAACACCCTCTTTCACCATTTCTGCTTTAATCAGCCCGGGCTGCCCCGCGGCAACAATCAGAATATCGGCATCAATGGTGTGGCGGGTGATATCTTTTGTGTACTTATGACAAATGGTTGTAGTCGCTTTTCCTGACGAATTTTCCCTGGAAAGCATAATGGCCATTGGCGAACCAACAATATTGGATGCCCCAACAACCACGGCATGTTTACTTTTCACCTGAATGCTGTAATGTTTAAAGAGTTCAAAGATTCCAGCGGGTGTACACGAACGAAACGTAGGTTGATCCACAGCAAGGCGACCCACGTTCATGGGGTGAAACCCGTCTACATCTTTTCGATGATCGATACTCTCAATAACATCGTGAGATGATAAATGCGACGGAAGCGGAAGCTGTACCAGTATGCCGTCCACACTGCTGCTTTCATTAAATTTTCGAATCTCCTGCTTCAATTCTTTGGCAGAGATGGTATCTGAGAGGTGTGCTGTTCCAGTTTCAATTCCAACATCATTACACGCCCTGGTTTTTGCGCCAATATAGGTGGAAGATGCGGGATCGCTCCCAATCTGAATCACCTGAAGAAAAGGCGGGCGGTTGCCCTGTTTCACCCAGCTTTCAACATCCTCCCTAATCTGGCTGCGGGTCAGTTCTGCTACTTTTTTTCCATCAATTAGTTGTGCGGACATAATGTAGTTTAGCGTTCTATATCGTATTTTTTCATTTTATTGTAAATATGGCTTCTCTGGATATCTATCGCGTCGGCTGTAGCCGAAACATTCCAATCGTGCTCCTCCAGCTTATTCAGCAGATAATACCGTTCGGCCTGCTCTTTATACTCCTGGAAAGAAAGCGACTGCTCGGCAAGTTCTTTCAGGTCGGATTTTGTACCCGTTTTCATCGAGCCGAGATGAGTAACGTCATCCCGATCGATACTCTCACCATCCGAAAGAAGCGCCATTCTTTCCACAGCGTTCTGCAGTTCCCGGATGTTGCCCGACCACTGATGTGATTTCAGCTCTTCAAGAGCATCATCCGTAAACGACTTTCCGGCATAGATAATTTCTTTATCAGAAAGCTGTGAGAGAAACCACCTGGCCAGCAGCGGAATATCATCCTTTCGCTCACGCAGCGGCGGCAGTTTGATGGGAATCACGTTGATGCGGTGATAAAGATCTTCCCGAAACCTGTTCTCGCGAATCTCTTCTTCAAGATCGCGGTTGGTTGCACAGATGACCCTCACGTCAACATCAATTCGTTCATTGCCCCCAACACGTGTAATCTGATTTTCCTGCAGTACCCGAAGCACTTTTGCCTGTGCATCGGGGCTCATATCACCGATTTCATCCAGGAAAAGCGTTCCGCCGTCCGCCTGCTCAAATTTTCCGATGCGCCGATCTGAAGCGCCCGTAAACGCGCCTTTTTCGTGACCAAACAATTCACTTTCCAATAGTTCTGACGGAATAGCCGCGCAGTTCACATCCACAAACTTTTTGGATGCCCGTTTGCTCTTTTCGTGAATCCAGCGTGCCACAAGTTCTTTTCCAGTTCCATTTTCACCGGTGATGAGAATACGGCTGGTGCTGGGCGCTACTTTTTCAATCGTTTTTTTGATGCGGGCAATAGCAGGACTTTCACCAACCATTTCCTTCACATTGTTCAGCTCGCTTCGGATGCGTTTGTTTTCCTCTACCAGTTCATTGCGGGACAATGCATTGCGAACGCTAATTAATAATCTGTTTAGGTCCGGCGGCTTCTCAATGAAATCAAATGCACCAATCTTTGTAGCCTGAACGGCAATCTTAATGGTGCCGTGTCCGCTGATCATAATCACAGGCAGATCGGGATGGGTTTCCCGAATGTTTTCCAGCACCTCAATTCCGTCCATGCCTTTCATTTTGATATCGAGTATCACAAGGTCCACTTTAGATTCCCGGATCTGCTGCAGAGCGGTCTCCCCGCCCTCCGCCTGGAGCACGTTATACTGTTCAAATTCAAGAATTTCACTCAGACTGTTCCGGATGCTTTTCTCATCGTCCGTAACAAGTATGGTCGGTTTCTTATTTGCCATCGGATCAGTAGTTCGTGTATAAATAATTTAAAATACGTTCGTGGATCAAATCCACTACGGCTGTCCGCACAGTATAGTTGTTTGTTGCGATTGTAACAACGAGCCGATCTCCTCCAGCGGTTTCAAGATAACCGCTCAGGCTCCTGACGCCCGATAAAAATCCTGTTTTGCCCCGAAATCCATCCGATACCGGGCTGTTGTGAAACCGATAGCGAAGCGTGCCATTTCGGCTGCCCACCGACAAGCTGTTCAGGTATATATCAAAATAGGGTTTATACTGTATCTGGAAGAGAAAATGATTGAGTTCCCCGGCTTTCAGCTGTGTAGCCGGTGCCATTCCGGATGCATCGCGAAGCATGATCGAACCGGGAGTAAATCCGTTCGATTCCATATACTCTTCAAGCAGCTGTAACCCGAGTTCAGTGGTTCCCTGAACTCCATATTTTTCTGAAGCTAAATACTTTAACAGCATCTCAGTATAAAAATTATCACTCTCTCTGTTCAGCCGGGTAATCATTGTAGAAAGAGGTTTCGACCGGTGTGAATCCAGCGGAGTAAACCCGGGGGCGTCCCAGTTCACACGCTCCTGCGATACAAGCAGCTGGCCCCTGACGTTGATGCCATGTCTGTCAAGATAGCGGCTGAATGTATCAATAAAAAAGAGAGAGGGATTATGTATGCTAAGCGGCTCAGTTTCGTAATATCCTTGCGGGAGCCTGCTTCTCAGGTAGATTGTGTTTTCTCCCAGTTCCCGGCGGTACGATTCATCAAAACGGGTACCTTGCGGCGTGATCGTCTGCTCGTTCACAAACCGGACATACGGCGTATCAAACGGGAACCATGTGATTGAAGGTCTGGATCCGGGACTGCCATCCGCCCTCACTTCCAGGTTCACCACATTCATATTAAATGAGAGCGCGCTTATTTCAGGTGCATAATAGTAACTCAAATCATCCCATTCCCATCCTCTTGGATACGGCACATCATCAAAAAGTCCGTCGTGCCCGATGATATTTCCATCAATTGTTTCGATACCCATTGAGTCGAGAACGGAGTACCAACGTTCAAACAGAAAAAACGGATCGTCATACGCTTCACCGTTAATGGATGGATCGCCGTTTCCGCGAATATAAAGATCACCGCGCCAGGTTTGTCCGTCTTGTTCCCCGGTTCCGTAGAGTTTGGTGTTGAATTGGTGATCATGCCCCAGAAGCTCCAGAAATGCTGCGGATGATACAAGCTTCAGGTTCGAAGCCGGACGGATCAGCTTATCGCCGTTATAATCATAAATAACATTGTTTTCGGAATCGCGCACAACAACCGACCAGAATGATGATGCAGCATGACTTTGACGAATGATATCCTGTACGGGGTCAACGGTTTGAAAACCCCTGGCCGGCGTAATGAGACCGAAAAGCAAAAACCCGAAACATAAAAGGGACGGAAAAAATGGGAAGTGGTGATTCTTCACGTCAGTTACCGAAATATTCGATCTCCTCGCGCTGAAACGTCTCAAAAATTTCATCTGCAGACGTACAACCGATCAGTTTCTCCCGGAATGATGAGCTGTTCATCAGCCGCGATATTCGGCTCAGTAACTTAATGTGTGTATTGCATTTACTTTCGGGACCGACCAGAAGAAATACAATTTTAACAGGCTCATTATCGATAGAATTGAAGTCAATGGGATCCTCAAGAAGTGCAAAACTTGCAAGAATATCATCGATTTGTGAGCATTTTCCGTGCGGGATGGCAAGCTGCTTCCCCACTCCGGTTGACATGATCTCCTCCCGTTCAAAAACAGAAGAACGTATCTTTTCAAGTTGATCACTGTTCACTTTTGGCTCAAGAAGATCAACAAGTTCGTTGATGAGATCCTTTTTGTCATCTGCCTTTAAGCCTGCAATAATGGTTGATTTGTCAAGAAGTGAATAAATGTCCATAAATCCGTAATGCCCAGTATCGATAATTTTAAATAGATGCCGAAGATAACAGGAATTATGATAAATTACTTATTTCATAATCCCGATTCCCGGCCAATGACGGAATAAAACGAAACAGCGTTCCCATTATTGGCTGATGATCTGCAATTGCCCGGTTCCGGGCCTGATTAAAGTGCAAATTCTATTTACCCGCCCGTTACTTTTTTGCTACCTTTAAGGATGCAATTAAACATGTATAACAGATGGTAAAACCGGCTCTCTCTATCTTTAAAAAAGAGATCGCCATTGAGCTGCGTACGCGTTATGCGCTCAATACCCTGCTCGCCTTCACCGGTGCTTCTCTGCTGTTGATTTTATTTACGCTTCGTGCTGATCAGCTGGATCCAACCCCGAAAAGCGGCCTGGTGTGGATCATCATATTATTTGCTGCTATGACGGGCATGATGCGTTCTTTTGTGCAGGAAGCGGATAAAAAAACGTGGGATCTTTTGAAACTACATGCAAAACCGTCGCAGATTTTCATCGGCAAACTTGCATATAATTTTGTCTTTCTGCTGGTACTCCACATTTTTACGATTTTTTTCTACATCATCATGATGAACATGGTTATTGTGGATGTTCCGTTTCTGCTTTCAGCCATCTTTTTTGGCGCTGCAGGTCTGGCAAGCGTCACTACGCTAACATCAGCGATGATTGCCCAGGCAGACCGTCGCGGCGCGGTGTTCTCGGTTCTCTGTATTCCGCTGATTGTGCCGCTTCTGCTGATTTTAACGTCTGTTACCCGAACCGCGCTTATTGAAGGGGTAACGGACGATGCGTACAACGACCTGGCCGCACTCATTGGATACTGCGGAGTGATGATAAGTGCCGGGATCATACTATTTGATTTTATTTGGGAGGATTGATGAACATACTTAATGAACAAATAAACCTTGGAAACCGTCGAATTGTCGGCCAATCGCATGCGCTTGACCAGGTCGAAAAAATATTCAGGTCCGACAGGCTGAGCCACGCCTATCTGATCACCGGACCCGACGGTTCGGGGAAAACTCCCTTCGCATTGGCGATGGCTGAAGCGATCAATGGAATCGATCATCTCACCGATCTGAAAGGTACCGCAAAGAGTAAAAAATCGAGCTGGTACACCCATCCCGATATTCATGTTTTCATACCGCTTCCCACATCATCCGGAACAAATGAACTAAAAGAACGAATTAAGCTCCTCGCGGAAGATCCATACAAAATTGTTGATTTCACACTGCGGCCTGACCTGAATAACGACTCCAGTTCAAAAAATAAGCGGGCATTTTACTATATCGATTATTATCGCGATGAAATTCGCCCCAAAACGGTTCTGAAACCGAACGAAGGCCGGCGGACGGTCATGGTCATCACGGGAATTGATACGATGAGAAAAGAGGCTGCAAATGCATTTTTGAAGCTTCTTGAAGAGCCTGCAGGAAATGTTATGTTTATCCTAACGGCTGATAAAACCGATCAGCTGTTGCCCACCATCATGTCGCGCTGTCAGCAGATCCGGCTGGCGCCACTCTCAAGAGAAGAAATCTCCGATGGGTTGCAAAGGTTTGATGGATTTGAGAAAAAAGATGCCGATTTCCTGGCCCGTATTTCTGATGGCAATTACGCTCTCTGCCGCTATCTTGATTTGAAAGAGATGCAGAAATCAAGAGCTGAAACTGTTGATTTTCTTCGGTATTCCTATACCCAGGATGCGCCCGAGCTCGTTCCACTGATTGAAGGGTGGCAGTCCAGGCTAAACCTCGAAGGACAGATCGCCCTCAGCAACACACTGGAGCAGCTTCTTCGGGATATCATGATCTACAGGGAAACACAAAACCGCGATCTGATAATTAACGTAGACCAGCTGGATGTGATAAAAAAGTTTTGCAAATCCCTTGGCGATGCAAGGCTGGAAGAGATGATTGAAGAGATTCAAAATCTTAAGCAGCTTTTCTACAATAATGTTCAATTTAAGCTTATCTTTACAGCACTCGCCTTTCGCTTCGGAAACCTGATGAGAGGTACAGAGCCCGATATACCAAACAGCAAACCCTGGCAGCATCTACCTGCATACAGTGAATCTTAACCATGCGTACCAACGATTCTCTACCCTTCGTAAAAATTCACGGTGCAGGAAACGATTTCGTTCTCTTTGATAACCGCACGCTGCAGCTCTCTGATAAACAGATTGCATCCATCACTCCCAGATTAAGTAACCGGAAGTTCGGCGTTGGATCCGATGGCGTAATTGCCCTGAATTACGATGACGAAAAACAGGCAGATCTGGTGATGACCTATAAAAACCCGGATGGCAGCGATGCCGGGATGTGTGGAAACGGAGCTCGTTGTTTTGCTTCCTACGCCGTTACCCTGGGTGCTCCGCACGAATTTTCGTTTCGTGTGCACGATAAAATTTACCAGGCAACGGTTAATGAAAAATCCGTTACCATCGACTTTCCATTAACCACGACTGTAAAACAGGTTACAATTGAGGATAAAGAATATCTTAATATTTACACCAATACTGAGCACATCGTTGGTGTTCGGCCGAAAGCTGAACTCAAAAACGAGTCCGAACTTATATCTACAGGGCGGCAATTGCGCCAGCACGAAAAATTTTCACCGAAAGGTACAAACGTGAACTTTATTGCCGGAACAGATCGCAGCCAACTTTCGCTGCAAACATACGAACGAGGAGTTGAAAATCTTACACTCGCCTGTGGAACCGGGGCTATCGCCTCCGCCCTTGCCTGGCACCATTTACAGGAGAGCGGCACAGGTGAATTCAGATACCAAATTAATGTGAAGGGAGGTACGCTTTTCGTTCATTTTACGTTTTCATCCGTGAACAACAGCTATTCATCCATAAAACTTGAAGGCCCTACTGCTTTTGTATTTGAAGGACGATACTTTTTTTAAACTTTTTTGCCTGTTTTTACTGTCAATTGCGGTTACTGCCTGTGGTACATCAGAAAACGGCAGCCGGGACCAGGGTGCAGCTGCGTCTGAATATAGCCAGCCGGAAAACCTGTTTACGGTTCCCGGTCAGATGAATGCCAGCGACCTGGTCTACTCTGTACGTTTAAACCGTGCCGGCAGTATAAACGCAGCCCCGGTCATCCGCCTGAATTCCTCGCAGCAACTCAGTCTGAATTTCGATCTGTTAGAATATAATTCGCGGCAGCTGCGTATTACGTTTACCCATCACAATCCTGACTGGAGCCAATCGGGACTGGCTGAAGATTTTTTTAAAGACGGATATTTTAGCCTGAATATCCCCACCGGAAGATTAAGCCGGGCAGAACGTCCAACCTATCGGCAATACAGTTACAATTTTCCGAACGATGATATCCAATTCCTCGTCAGCGGTAATTACATGCTGCAGGTTGAAGATGCGGATAGCGGTGATTTTATGTTCTCCATGCCATTTTTCATTACCGAAAATGAAGGTTCTATCCGATCCCAGGTTGAAACAAGAACAGTTCCCCGGCAGGATGGGCGCATTTCCCACCGGCCCCGAAGCGTTTTTGAACTCCCGGATTTCGTAACAACACCTCAGTTTGATCTCGAATTCTATTACATACAAAATCAATTCTGGGGACGTGCACGGCAAGCTCAGGAACTGGATACATCCACACAGGGCGAAGTTCTGTTTGAAATGCGCCAGGAGAATTCATTTACCGGAGATTATGAATTCCAGCAGCTCGATCTAACAGATTTAACCCTTCAGGCACCTCAAATCCTGGAGTATAATCCAACGGAAATCCCGCCCCGGGTTCTCCTTTTTGATGATGTTCAGGGGTTTTCGGCATCCAGAACCCGTCTACCCGGGTCCCGGTTAACCAACCCGGATACGGACCTTTCAGCCCGGTATGCCAACGTACATTTCCGTTTTCAGCCCGACAGCAGGATTTCACAAAATTCCACGATCTATCTTGTAGGTGATTTTAACAACTGGGCGATACAATCTGATTACCGGCTAAGATATCACCCGGAAACCGACCGGTGGAGAACGAACGGATTTATCAAAACCGGCACGTATGCATACAAATATCTGTTGATTGAGAACAACCAGATTAACGATCTTGCGCTCGATGATTCGTTTACGCGAACCGAACAGGAATATCATGCATTTGTCTATTACCGGGACCCCAATCGGTTTTATTACCGCCTACTTCAAACCAATAACTTTTTCGAAAATTCCTGATCAGCAACTATGGGAAGAGCATTAAAATTTTTCGCCGCATTCTTTTTTACCGCAGTCATTATCTTCGGATCTATCTTATTTCTGAACTGGCAGCCATTCACCGTATTTTTTGAAAATCGTGATGCGATGGTCGAAGGCAGTGAATGGGTGGAAGAGACCTACTCCTTACAAGGTTTATCACGATACATTGAGCAGAATCCCGAACACGTTTCTTTTGTGAGCAAGGTTATGGTACCGGCCGACTCCACCATCCGTTACGGTGAAGACATCCGGCGTCCGATGGGAACCACATCAAACCTGTTTATACTGATCGCCGGAGCCGCAGGTATTGAAAATGGAGATTTTAATCCCGATACACGAATTCAATGGAGTTCCATCAGCAGTCACCAGCTGCCTGATGTGAATCAATCAGAACATGAGCAGAGTTTCAGGGCAGCCGACAGGCGTGGCTGGATACAGGATGGTGAAATCACCCTGGATCATGCAATGAAACTGCTGGCTGAATATAATGATCTCGCGCTGTCCGACTATCTCTGGTGGAATATCGGCCCTGAGAGGTGGGATGCATTATCCCAAACGCTGCAGCTGGAACAAACGGATCTGCCCCTGCCCTTTTCCGGTCTCTACATGACTCTCTCGCCCGGACTCCGGCAGATGGAAGCAGACGAAATTTATCGTATTGAATCTGAAAAAGAGACTGCTGATTTTCGTTCTCTCGTTATAGACTTTTCGGAACGCTTTCTGCATGAGGATGATTTCAGGGATTCCGTTCGTACATACACCCGCGAAAAGCGTCTTGGAAATACCTTTATGGAGGAACGAGACGGGCTGGGACTATTTCCCAAAACCACTGCCCGGGAAATGACCGATATTCTGGAGCAAATCGCCTCAGAAAATTTGATCAGCCCGGGTGTCAGCAATCAGGTGATGGAATGGCTGCGATGGCCGATGGAGCAGCAGTCAGGTATCACCAGGGACTTCAGCGATTACGGTGCGATTTATGATCACCGGATGGGACTCCTTACAGGAATTGATATCGGTACTTCTGCATATACGGGAGACACTACCGTACAGGCCGTATTTTTTGATAGAATTCAAATTGCTTTCTGGTTTCATATGTCAAGCAATCACATGCACCAGGATTTTCAGCAGCGCATGATTTTTGATCCGGCGATGATCATACAGATGCAACAGGTTGCCGACAGAGCCGGCAACGGATCCGCCACCGTTTTAAGTGACGAATAGAACAAATAGTTAAATCATGAATAAATATTATTTTCTCTTTCTGATCTGGTTGCTCCCTGCTTATTTTTTATTTCAGGGAGGGTACCAGTTACTGGTATACAACGGGTTAAATAGCACTTACGAGAATGGTGAAAGCTACGTAGCGGATGTGATCGATTTTGATGTAAAACAGATTGCAGCCCAAACCAACGGCTATGTTGTGCTGCGTTTCGAGCTTCAGGATGGTGAACGTGTTGAAGAACGACTTGCTCTGCCCGTTCAAATGGCACAGGTGATTATGGAGTCTGAACTCATACCGGTCCGCTACAGCAGCAATTCATTCAACCCGATTGTGATGCTTCCCACCTACGAACTTCAAAAAAGCGTGGTTTCTGTAAATATGGCTGTCTCTTTTATCAGCCTTATTGCGGTTTTAATCGTGGCGTTTTTTGTTACCCGTTTTGCATTACGCAGAATCAGAGATGGTGAAGAAAAAATTGAAATTGAACAGATTGACGCTGAAACCGCTATAGCATAAGCTGGATATGTCAAATAAAAACACCCTCTATCTCATTCCTACTCCAATATCAAAACGCAAAGAAAACCTGGCTCTGCCTGAACATACACTTTCGGTGATCCGGTCACTGAACTGTTTTGTTGTTGAAAAAATGCAGACCACCGAGAGTTTTTTACAATGGATTAAACATCCAACCCCAACGTATAAACAGACCTTCCGGGTACTCAACAAAAAAACACCCGATCATGAAGTGATAAGCTTTATGAATTTGCTCAGCGAAGAGGATGTCGGGCTGATGTCGGAGGCGGGTGCACCTGCAGTAGCTGATCCGGGAGCCAAACTTGTAAACCTCGCCCATCAGCAGGGGCACCCGGTTGTTCCGCTGATCGGACCGTCATCCATTTTGCTTGCGTTGATGGGATCAGGAATGAATGGTCAGTCGTTTACCTTTCACGGGTATCTTCCCATCCAGGAGAAATCGAGAATACAGGAAATTCAGGAACTTGAAAAAGAATCGGCAGTCCGGAAACGAACCCAGATTTTCATGGAAACTCCGCATCGAAACAGTTCTCTTTATGATCAGCTTCTCAAACATTGCAGACTCTCCACCCGGCTCTGCATTGCCTGCAATTTAACTGCAGAGGATGAGTTTTTAAAAACCAAACCGGTCTACGAATGGAAAGCGGAACCGGCCCCTGATCTACAGAAAAAACCTGCACTCTTCTTGATTTATGCCGATAATTGATGGCGGGGAAGCTAACCGATCTGATGAAGTTTATGATTTAAACGCCGTTTCCTTTCCGGGCTGGACAGAACCTTAAAGGAAAATTGTTGATTTAATTCATGAGATAACCATCGAATTGTATTTCGAATCTTTCACAAGATCCAGCCCCATGGTATTAATTTTCTTTCTTCCTCAACTCAACGTTGAAAAATGAGAACTACCGGCTCGGCCAGCCAATTAAATCCGCAGAACAGATAAAACCTGTGGCAGATACAAATTATGGGACTCCAAATTGTTTAATTGGGGAGCACCTGAAAACACATCATTACGTCGCCCAGGTACGGCCCACCTCTTCTAAAGGCATGCACCCGTCATACATACCGGGATTTGCCTCATACCGAAGAACTTGCGTTGCTCCCACTTCAGAAGTAAAATAGCCGAGCATTGTCAGTTCTTTGAAAGTAAGAATAAACGGACTCTCACCGGGGCTTTCCTCAATGGCAATGCGGTTTTGGTGATAGGTAAAATCGTACTTCTCATCATCCGTGCCATCAAAATATTCGCCCTGGATTTCTGTTCTGTATTCATCGGCGAACCTATCCAGTCCATCTAAAAACTGGTTGCGCTGTTCTTCGCTGTAATGATCTTTCACCATCGTTTCGATAAACTGTGGTACACCTACCTCACTCGCTGACGGTGTGTCATCAGCCGGCAGGATCACATCAGAAAGTGCGGTGACAACCCGTGCTTGTTCAGCAGAAAAAAGCTCCGGGTCCCAGCCTCCCGGCGTTGGCGAGCACCCTTTTAGAACTCCCAGAATATTCGGCGCAAAAATCACACCTCCAAGGAGTAACCCGGTTCGTTTAATTGCTTCTTTTCTGTTCATTCCGCTTTCGTTACTCATCTTAGAGATCTCCTTTTTTGATTTGTTCTGCAGCGTAATTAGCAGCCCTGGCTGAAAGAGCCATATAGGTTAAAGATGGATTCTGGCACGCAGCTGAGGTCATGCAGGACCCGTCCGTTATAAATACATTCGGAACGGTATGAATTTGGTTCCATTCACCAAGAACAGATGTTTGAGGATCGCGTCCCATTCGGGCTGTTCCCATTTCGTGAATACCAAGACCAGGACCGCCGGCATCATCATACGTGCTTACATTTTTCATACCGGCCGCTTCAAGCATTTCGGCTGCGTCATTTTTCATATCCTCACGCATTTTATATTCATTCTCTTTGAATTCAACGTCAAAGACAACGGTAGGCTGACCCCATTTGTCAGTTTCATCATGGTTCAGCCACATTCGGTTGCTGTGATCGGGAAGCATTTCACCGAAAGCGGTCATCCCAAGCGTCCATTTCCCGGGCGTAGATACAAGATTTTTGAGCTCTGAACCTATCGCCAGTTCGCGAACACCCCGATGCCACCCTTCGCGACTTGCACTTCCCTGGTAGCCAAATCCACGCAGGTAATCTCTGTCGTTCCCGTTGATATTTCTGAAACGGGGAATATAGAAGCCGTTGGGTCGCCTTCCGTAGTAGTAGCGGTCTTCAAATCCATCCATCTCGCCATTTGCACCCACACGAAAGTGGTGATCCATCATATTGTGACCCAGTTCGCCGGAGTCGTTGCCCATTCCATCCGGAAAACGATCGGAAGTGGAGTTCATTAATATAGATGTGGAATTGACGGTAGACGCATTCAGAAAAATAATTCGGGCATAATATTCATACATTTCACCCGATTCCGCATCTACAACCCGTACACCGGTCGCCTTGCCTGTTTCTTCATCATACATTACGGAATTTACAATTGAATGCGGCCGGAGTGTCATATTCCCGGTTCGCTCAGCGGCAGGAAGAGTTGAAGCGTTACTGCTGAAATAAGCACCGTAAGGACATCCCCTGCTACAAAGGTTTCGATACATGCAGCTGCCTCTTCCTTGATGAGACCGGGTAAGATTTGCTACACGGCCGGTGGTAAGAACACGATCAAACGTTTCTGCCATAGATTCTCGCAATGCCTCTTCAACGCAGTTGAGTTCCATGGGCGGAAGAAATTCACTATCTGGCAGCTGAGGAAGTCCAAGCGCCTCACCACAAATTCCGGCGAATTTTTCGACATGAGAATACCAGGGTTCAAGGTCTTCATACCGGATGGGCCAATCTACAGCAATTCCTTCCCGGGCATTGGCTTCGAAATCCATCGGTGAAAGTCGATAACTATGTCTGCCCCACATAATCGAACGTCCGCCCACATGGTAGCCCCGAATCCAGTCGAACCGTTTTCTCTCCTCGTAGGGCTGATCGGTATCCCGAATCCACCAATGTTTTGTGGATTCACGAATTGTGTAACCCGTGCGCAGCTGTTTTTCATAGTGCTTCCGTTCCTCATAAGGAACCTGATCATTGGGGGGAAGTTCCCAGGGATCAAGTGTTGCAGTAGGGTAATCATCGATATGTTTCACATCTCTTCCACGTTCCAGTACCAGTGTCTCAAGGCCGTTTTCTGTTAGCTCCTTAGCAGACCATCCTCCGCTGATACCGGTTCCTACAACAATTGCGTCGTATGTGTTTTCTTCGCGGGCTTTAATATTTAGATTCATTCGTTTTTCTTCTGCGTTATATGGTTTACCGTTTAGGTGCGCTGAAAGCGCTGCCAGTCAAATCAATAAATTATACTACAATTCTCTGATTTTTATATTTCTGAATTTCACAATATCTCCATGATCCTGAAGGCCGATATGACCGTTCCGGATCGCACCAAACTCCGGATAACATTGAAATTTGCTTTCGTGGAGCATATTGAACCAGTCTTCCGTCCATCGCTCATACTCTAAAACTTTTTCCCCATTCTGCCAGTGCTCAACCACAGGTCCGTCAGACACAATTTTTATAGAATTCCACTCACCGAAAGGATTCGTATTTTGAGGATTTGCCGGAATCAAATCATACAGTGAACCGGCTTTTCGGTTTCCATCCACTCCTTGTGCAGCATCGGGATGATTTTCATTATCGAGGATTTGCATTTCGGGGCCTGACCAGTAAATTTCGCGTTCCTGCTCTAAAACGTGATAAAAGATGCCGCTATTGCCTCCCTCCTCTACCATCCACTCGAGTTTAAATTCAAAATCAGTGTAGGTTTCCCGGGTGATGATATCGAGACCTTGTGATTGATTCTCAACCGTTGATGGCTGGAATTGCAGAAGCCCATTTTCAATTTGCCAGCCTTGCTGAGGAAAACGATCCATATTGTATCCCCGCCATAAATCTGCGTTTTCTCCATCAAACAGGAGTTTCCATCCCTCTTCAATTTCCTGTTCTGAAAGCTGGTTCATATCCGGGTTTGTTGAGTGGGAAAAACCTCTGCTGTCACTGCAGGCATATACAATTACCGCAGCTAATAGAATTAAAACTGATGGATAAAACGGTACGTATGAGTTCATTAACAGGATATTGTGATAGCAGATCTACTAAATTAATCAAAAAGATAGTGTACATACTTCAGTTTGGATCAGGCAAAATAAATTACCTTTTGCTGAAGCCAGCCACAACTACAAACAGGCGCCAGCTGTCAACAATAAAATAGATTCAGGTGTGATACACAACCAGAACCGATAAAAAAGTTGAGGTTATCTCGTATATGGCATTTCATTTTCACCCAGGAAACCGGGACAACTTATTCCGATTCAATTTGCTGCTCCTGAATTTCATACGTTATTGAATTTGCAAAATCAGGAGTGACTCATACTCATTTTCGTTGATCTGCGAATGACAGCCGGTCAATTTTTATAGAGCAAAGTGTAAGCGCTTACCAAAAGTAGCGCTTACAATCGTTGTTTGAAAGCAATATCAGAATAACCGAACAGAAATAAAAAGGTTTATATACAGCGCTTGTTCCTGCAATAAATGGCTTGGCTGCCAGCTGTATTAAATGCCTGTAAAAAAACTGTTAATACCTTTCTATACCGGTTTGATTAGCCTGTTTTATCCCTTTAACCACAACAAACACATCCCCTTATTACGTTTTACATAAGGATTTGAAATTACGTGTATAAACTCCTGTCAGATTTTGATTATGAAAAATGTAAGCGTTTACATAAGTTTCACAATAATTACGTAACTTTATGAAAATAACTCATGCAACATCAAAATTGATGGTAAAGCGCTCTATCAAAAACAAATAGAAAAGCGCTTCGAATAATTTCACAACAGCTCAGGATTTTATTCCTCAATTTCTAATCAAAAGCAATACAAATGAAGTTAAAATATCTACTAAGTATAGTACTGCTCTTTGGATTCTGCGCAATGGCCTCCCAGGCTTTTGCACAGACAGACCACCGAGTCAGTGGAACGGTTACCGAAGCAGGTACAGATGCTCCGTTACCCGGCGTAAATATTGTGGTTCAGGGTCAGCCTGAACGCGGCACATCTACAAATATCAACGGTGAATACTCCATTCAAGTGGCACCAGATGAAGTTCTCGTCTTCAGTTTCCTTGGATTTGTGCGCCAGGAAATCCCAATTGATGGCCGTGAAACGATCGATGTGGCGATGCAGGAAGATATTGCCGAACTCGAAGGCCTCGTGGTTATTGGTTATGGCGTGCAGCAGCGCGGAGATAATACAGGTTCCGTGAGCACCATCAGTTCCCGCGATTTTAACCAGGGAGCGATTACTTCCCCTGAAGATCTCTTCCAGGGCCGTTCAGCCGGTGTAAACGTAACATCTAACAGTGGAGCTCCCGGCGCAGGTGCAACTATCCGTATTCGCGGCGGTTCATCACTCTCGGCCAGTAATGATCCTCTTTACGTAGTAGATGGAGTCCCTCTGGATGACGGCGGAATCGCTGGAATGAGAAGCCCGCTCAACTCCATCAACCCGAACGATATTGAATCGATCACCGTCCTGAAAGATGCATCAGCTACCGCTATTTACGGTTCCCGTGCATCCAACGGTGTGATTATCATTACCACAAAACGTGGAGAAAGCGGTCAGCCGCTGCAGGTAGACTATTCCGGACGGTTCTCTTATCAAACCAATACCGACAGAATTGGAGTACTTGATGCCGATGAGTACAGAGAATTTGTTGAACAAAGTGTCGCTGAAGGACGCATCAGTGCTAACGCGCTCGATATACTTGGCGATGCAAATACAAACTGGCAGGATGAAATTTTCCGGAACGCATTTTCACAGGATCACAACATCAGTGTTGCAGGCTCCTATGGTGATTTCCCTTACCGGGTTTCTTTAGGTTTCTCTGGAAATCAGGGCGTACTTCGAACCTCATCAAACGACCGCCTGACTGGTTCGGTTGCGCTGACTCCTACCTTCTTTGAAGATCAGCTGAGTGTAGATCTGAACTTCCGTGGAATGCGGGTAGATAACCGTTTTGCAGATCAGGGATCTATCGGGTCAGCTATTTCATACGATCCAACACAGCCCGTACGATTCTTTGATGAAGACGGAGATGTTATGGAAGACCGATTTGGAGGCTATTACACGTGGCTGGATGCAGATGGTAATCCTATTTCCATTGCACCGTCTAACCCATTGTCTCTGATCAATCAAAGACAGGATGAGTCTACGGTATACCGCTCTATTGGTAACCTGAAACTGGATTATACACCAGACTTTTTCCCAAATCTTACCGCAACCATTAGTGCTGGTTACGACTATTCAGATGTAGGTAATGGAGAAGTTGTAGTGTCAGATCAGGCGGCATTCGCATTTGACGGAAGCGGATTCTCCGGTGAGCGTACTGACTACGATCAGAGAAAAGAGAATGAACTGCTGGATATCTACTTCAATTATGATACGTTCCTCCCTGCTCTCGACAGTGAACTGGACCTTACAGCAGGATACTCGTGGGAACACCACTACGAACGGGGATCTACATTTTCCACAAACTTCGATCGTTCAGCGGATGAAGTTCAGGTGAATACAGATACCGACTATGCTACTGAATACTACATTGTATCATTCTTTGGGCGGGCAAACTACTCACTCTTCGACCGATACCTGTTCACCGGTACACTCCGGTACGACGGAACTTCCCGGTTTTCTGAAGATAACCGATGGGGTCTTTTCCCTTCATTTGCCTTCGCCTGGAAATTGCATGAAGAGAACTTCCTCTCCGATTTTGATCGCCTGAGTGAACTGAAACTGCGTCTTGGTTACGGTGTAACCGGTCAGCAGCGAATTGGCCAGGGTAATTACCCATACCTTCCTCAATACACATTCAGTGAAAATACAGCGCGTTATCCATTCGGAAATGAGTTCATCACAACACTTCGGCCTGAAGGATACAATGCTGGCCTGAAATGGGAAGAAACCACAACCTACAACGTAGGTCTGGATTACAGTTTCAACGACGAACAGATTTTTGGTTCTGTTGAATACTTCTACCGTCAAACAGACGACCTTCTCAACGTGATCCCGGTACCTGCGGGAACTAACTTCACAAACCGTATCCTCTCTAACGTAGGAACCCTGGACGTGCAAGGTTTGGAATTCGACATTACAACACGTCTGATCTCAACAGAAGACACTTTCTGGCAGGTAACCTTTAATACTACCTACACGATTGATGAAATCACCAGACTAACAACTGTTGACGACCCGAACTATCTCGGTGTTGAAGTTGGAGGAATTGCAGGTGGTACGGGTAACACTGTCCAGGTTCACAGTGTCGGGCATCCAAGAAGTGCATTCTTTGTATATGAACAGGTATATGATAACGATGGAAACCCAATCGAAGGTCTTTATGTTGACAGGAATGGCGATGGCGTCATTGATGAAAACGATAAATATCGCTTCAAGAGCCCGAACGCAGACTGGACATTTGGCCTCTCTTCCCGTTATGAGTATCAAAACTGGGACGCATCGTTCTCTGCCCGTGCAAGTTTTGGAAACTACGTTTATAACAACGTAGCGTCTGATAACGCAATCGTAAGCCAGACTTTCAACAACACCGGGTTTTTAACGAATCCAACCAGTTATGTAAGAGATACGAACTTTACAAATGCCCAGTATCGAACCGACCACTTTGTTGAGGATGGATCGTTCTTGAGATTGGACAATGTCTCCGTAGGATACAGATTTGAAAATCTGCTCAATACTGCGACCTCCATGAGGGTATCAGCTACTGTTCAGAATGTATTTACTCTAACAGAGTATAGCGGGCAGGATCCCGAAGTGTTTGGCGGAATTGACTACAATCTCTATCCACGACCAAGAACATTTGTGTTGGGACTCAATCTCAACTTTTAATTGAAAAATCTTAAAGATGAAGATTATGTTTAACAAAGAATTAAAAATTGCAGCATTTGTATTACTGGCGCTTACCGTTGCGTTCGCTACAGTCTCTTGTGTGGATAGTTTGAATACCTCACCGATTGACGACAGCGTAGTTACATCTGCTGATGTGTATGATACTCCTGACGATTTTCGCCAGGTTTTAGCAAAATTATATGCCGGATTTTCAGCAACTGGCCAGCAGGGCCCCGCCGGAATGCCGGACATTCAGGGAATTGATGAAGGCTTTTCAAGTTACATTCGTCAATATTTTGTGCACCAGGTTCTCACCACAGATGAGGGTGTAGTTGCCTGGAACGATCCCGGTCTCCCGGAATTTAATTTCCACTCATGGGGTGCATCGAATGACTTTGTGATGGGAATGTATAGCCGGATTTTTTACGAAGTGACCCTCACGAATGAATTTATTCGTGAAACACAGCAGCGCAACGAAGATGTGATTCGGGGTTACGAAGCGGAAGCCCGGTTTTTAAGAGCTCTCAGCTATTGGCACGCACTTGATTTGTACGGCGGAAATGTGCCGTTTACAACAGAAGCCGACCCGATTGGCGCATACATGCCAAATCCTACAACTCCGGAAGATCTGTTCAGCTACATTGAAAGTGAACTGATTGATATTCTGGATGAACTTCCTGCGCCAGGTCAAAATGACTACGGCCGTGCCGATCGTGGTGCAGCCTGGACACTCCTCTCCAAGCTCTACCTGAATGCGGAAGTATATATCGGTGAAAACCGTGCAACAGACGCACTCACATACGCAGAACTTGTGATCGACGAGGGCGGATATCAGCTCGATGAAAATTATGAGTACCTTTTCCTTGCAGATAATGACCAGGCAGATGGCATCATCTTCCCTATTCGGTTTGATGGTGACAATTTGCAAACATTTGGCGGAACCAACTTTATTATTCATGCTGCCATCGGCGGAAGCATGAGCGCAAGCTCATTCGGTATGGATGGCGGATGGGCCGGCCACAGGGTAACTCCTGAGTTCGTTTCTATCTTTGGCGATACCGGAGATCGGTTTTCAGGTTTTGAAACTGAAAACACCGGAAACTATCCAACCATTTATGTACCGGGTGGTTACCAGGCTGCCAGCGGATATGGCAACGACTGGTCACCGGGCGAAGCTCCTGCACTGATTTCACAAAACAGTGACGATGTATACACCGGCCAGGTCTATTTTGCTAATGCTGGAGTTCCCTTTAAATTCACAGCCGAAAGTAACTGGGATGCCGGTGACTGGGGTGGTGAAGATGGTGAACTGGATAGCGCAGGTGACGATCTGATTATTCCACAGGCAGGTTTGCATACCATTGTTGTGGATCTTAATGAGATGACCTACAGCGTAACACCGGCCGAACGACGTGCCATGTTCCACACAGACGGTCAGACTCTCGAAATTAATGACTGGCGTACGTTCAACGACGGATTTGCCGTCACGAAATGGAAAAACGTAACGCGCACCGGAGAGCCCGGAAAGCGACTCGAATACGCTGATACTGATTTTCCAAAGTTCCGACTTGCCGATGTCTACCTGATGTATGCTGAAGCAACACTCCGGGGTGCCACCGGCGGCGACGAAACCCGTGCGGTAAACCTGGTTAATCAACTCAGGGAACGAGCATACGGAAACGACATTGCGAATATCACGGCAGGAGAACTCGACCTTGACTTTATCCTCGATGAGCGTGCCAGGGAACTCTACTGGGAAGGCCACAGAAGAACCGATCTTAGAAGATTCGGCCAATATACTGGCAATGAGTACGTATGGTCCTGGAAAGGAAACCAACAGGAAGGAACCGGAACAAATCAGCGATATGAGATCTTCCCGATCCCGTCTTCTGATATCAATTCCAACCTGAACCTGACACAGAACCCAGGCTACTAACCTTTTTAACTCATAAGATTTAAGAGTCATGAAAAAATTAATTATATCAACAATTGCGATTCTTGGCCTGCTGGTCTTCACCTCGTGTGAAGACTCGGTAGGGCCCACGATCAATTCCGATGGAAGCTCTCCTGCCCTTACATCACATAGTGGTGGCGAAAGTTTTGTACTCAACGAGGAGGAAGCAGATGATGAATTGTTCACCCTCTCGTGGGACGCACCGGATTACGGGTTCTCGGCTGCTGTAACCTATACCATCCAGATGGATGCAGACAACAGCGGATTCGAAAATCCTGTTACATTTGCTGAAACAACCCAAACATCCATCACGATGACGGTAGGTGAAGTAAATGCTATTCTGCTTGATGCCGGCCTCCCATTTAGCGAGGAGACAACCGTAGATATGAGAATTCGTGCTCATGTAAACGATTCAGTTGAAGACCGATATTCGGATGTCTTCACACTTGGTTTCACACCATACGAAACCGAAGTAGATGTCACATTTCCCGAAGAGCTCTTCATGATTGGAAACAGCGTGGGCGGCTGGGATTGGGGCGCCGTTGATCTGCCGATGATTCCGGTATACGATAAACCACATCTGTTCTGGAAAATCGTATGGATTGAAGCTGGTGTTGATGATCCGGGATATAAGTTTGCTCCCGAACAGGATTGGGGCAATGATTTTGGATACAACGGTGAAGCACCCGTTGACGGCGTCGTTGAGTTTGGAGGTGATAACATGCCAGAACCTGAAGAATCAGGCTATTACATGGTTGTTGTAAACTATGAAACAGAAGAGATTGCCGTTGTTGATCCGCAGGTTTACCTGATCGGTGAAACCGTGGGAAGCTGGGATACCGCAAACCAGGATGCACGTTTTGACGTGGACAACGAAAACGAACTCCTGACAATCACCCGGGAGCTCAATTCTGAAGAACTCAGGATGTATGCCTGGTATGATGGCGGCTGGTTCACCGACTGGTGGCAGTCAGAGTTTATGATCTTCGGTGGCGAAATTGAATTTCGCGGTACCGGGGGCGACCAGGATCGCGTCAACATCAGTCCTGCCGGTGAATATACAATTGAACTGGATTTCAGAAATAACACAGGATCCGTTCAGCAGCAGTAATCAATTCACGCAACTCTAAAATTATCAAAGCCCGCTCTGAAGAAATTCGGATCGGGCTTTTTTTATTTGATTTGAATAAAAAATCAAAAAAAGATTTTCTTGAACTTACCAAAGAAGACTTTAAAGTCTGTCTTGAAAATACTTCTGATACCGGGTAGCGCGTTAAATTGAGAGATCCATTTTAATAAACCTGATCCTTTATGTATTTATTATTTTTAAACTTCCATTAGTATAATTATCAAATTCTTTTATTTTACCATATATGTCGTATTAAGAGTTGCACGTACATATCCTCCTGCCGCACAATCGTTACTCAATCGTTCGAATTGAAGTTAGAAGTGACCGACAATACCGGACGGACGGTAGAATCAACGGTTCATCCTGTGGCCACCAATTAAAAAAGACGGAGGAAGCAATGAAAATGACGAGATATAAATTCACTGGACTTATCCTTCTCCTGGTGTTCCTGACTGCAGGCTGTGATCTGAGCGGCGCCGCGGAGGACCTTGAAGAGAACGAGGAAGAAAACCCCGTTTCAGTTTTTCCGCCCGAACTGTTGCGTCTCAACATTTTTTTCAACAAAAAAAATGGGCTGTCGGTGAATCGTTTATTGTACGGGGTAATGTAACACGCGATGTGTATACACCCGGCCTCGATGAGCCACTAGAGCTTATACTTTCCACCGATGTCGGCGAACAGGTAACAGTGAGCGGTTTTCAATGGTGGGATTTTTTCCCGCCGGAGGACTTAGAGGAAGTATTTCGGAATCATGCATCCCTGGCTCTAATTGGTGGGAAAGAGGAAAATGAAGATCGTGGATACGCTCCTTGTACAGAAGGCGGGGGACGAATAGTATCTGAAGAGACTATTGAAATGCTGGCGGAGTGGGTCAAACAGAAAGAGGGTATTGAAAATGCATATCGTGTACCTTCCCGCTACGTGATCAATGTATATCTAAAACAGGAGGAAATAACAGCAGAAGAGATTCGGGAAATCCGGGATCATCCTAATTTTTGGTTCATGGAGCCTGCAGAAGGGCTTTTTCTTAAAGCAATGAATCAACTGAACACTGCAGATGAAGAGAATTGTAGTGAGAGTATACGGCAAGTATTCAGACTTTTCCGCTGGGAGGAACTGGAGGAACTGCTCATCCTTGAACCAGGTATGGTGCTGACGATCAGTTATGAACAGCCGGACGGATCGGTGCTTGAAACGTCAGTGAATATTGTAGAATGACGGGTGCAAATAGCCGGACTGGAAAAATATATATTATAAATCATTCTGATTTCTCAGTGGGAAGATGAAATCATTCAGTTGTAAACACAGATACAGAAAACTGTCTTTTATAAATAGCTGTTAAGTTGTTATCAAGCTTAATTGTTTAAAATTACCGTTCCTGAAACAGAATTCCTTTTCCATTTTCGCAATATTTTTCGAGCTAAAGTGAAAAAAGCTCCGGTTGAAGTTGCACAATCGGTAAAATTCGGTTAATTCTTGCCATCCGTTAGGTACAAGGGTTACTTTTGTTTTCCCGTTTTCTTCTACCAGTTCAAATAAAACTTCCGTATCAAACCACTCAAGTACAAGCTTAACCACTGTTGCACACCGAGTGCTGGCAAACTGATTCCCCTACTTCTCCCCTTTCATCTTATACTCAAACGTCTCCTGAATGATGGTATCCGACGAGTCATCATCCATAAAATCCGGATCATCAAAAAGCATGTCGGCAGACATTTTCTGAATTTTTGTGATCTCTTTCTGAACTTTGGAAATCATCTTCATAAAACGTTGACGTTCGTCCGTGTCTCCCTCTTTTAATAGCTGGGAAAGCTCGGCTCGTTTGCGTTCATAAAAGTGCAGGCGCAGGGCTTTCATCGCTGATTTGGCGCTTTTGAACGGAAATTTATCTTTTTTGAACTCATTGCCGGTCGCTTTGGAGTGGTTTTCACTAACGGAATATCGTTCGAGTAAAATATCGCTCAGCAGCGAAGGAAACGGCTGATCACGGCTGGAATAGTGCTCCACCGAAATTTCTTGTTCCTTGATGTGGCGGGTCATAATATCTTCGTAAAATTCCCTGAGTTGTTCATCCTCAATTTGATCCGCCCCAACGTTATGACCGATAAATTTCTGCATTTTTGGTCCGAAAGTCAGAAGCAGCCGAATAATCTCTTTTTCGTAAAACGGCCGCTTTTTTTCAGGAGCCGGTTTAGACCTGGCAGCCCCTTCCTGCGGCGGAGCAGGCCGCGGATCATTCGGAGTTGAAACCGGTGCAGACTGTTCACGTCGTTTCGATCGCTGTTCTGCCCGGCGTTTTTCTGCGATAAATTTTTCAAGCTGCTGAAACAGCTCCCGGTCACTCCCCTTGCGGTATTGCTGCGTTTTCTGGTGCAGATGCTGCACATACACCTGGCGCTGAATCTCCTCAGGAATTTCGGCAATCTGTTCCAGAATCGTATGGATCAGCCGGGCACGATCGCCGGGCTTCTCCAGGTCTCCTTTCTTTTCCGCCTTATGAATGGTGAAGGATATAAAATCTTCCGCCTTCTCTTTTTTTAGATTCAGAAAGGAATCCTTGCCAAACTGCTTCACAAACGAATCGGGATCTTCACCATCGGGCAATTCCAGCAAATTCACCTCCATACCTTCATGAAGTGCAATTTTCAACCCGCGTTCCATCGCTTTTTGTCCGGCTTCATCCGCATCATAAATCATCACAATGCGGTTGCCGTACCGCTGCAGAATATTGATCTGTTTTGATGTAAGAGAAGTACCGCTTGAAGCCACCACATTTTTAATTCCGTGCTGATACATGGTAATCACATCCGTGTACCCTTCAACCAGAATGACCTCCTCTTCCTTACGAATATCATTTTTCGCAAAGTTAACCCCATACACCACTTCACTTTTGTTGTAGGCGATGGTTTGGGCGGAGTTTACATACTTCGCCGTTTTTTTATTTTCATTCAGTATTCTGCCGGCAAACGCAATGACCTTACCCGAAGGATTGAAAATCGGAAACATCAGCCGGTCCCGGAAGGTGTCATAAAATCCATCGCCGCGATTGCTCGGTTTGATGAGATCTGACTCCGCAAGATACTCCTCTTTGATCCCCTCCTTTTCTGCTTCCTTTAGCAGGGAATCACCGCCGCCGGGTGCGTATCCCAGGCCGAATGTTCGGATGATTTTGTCATCATATCCGCGGCTATTCAGGTACTCTCTCGCTTTTTTCGCATCACTGCTTTCATGAAGCTGCCTGTGATAATAAAGTCCTGCATATTTCAGGGCATGGAGCACTCCCTCCCGCAGATGACTCTCTTCCTTGTATTTCTCCGACTCTTCCGGTTTGGGCAGATCAATTCCGTAGCGATCGGCAAGTGTTTTCATCGCATCGGGAAAACTCACACCCTCCATCTCCATAATAAAATTATAGACGTCCCCGCTCTCCCCGCAGCCAAAACATTTATAAATCCCCATGCGTGGAGTAACGTGAAAAGAAGGCGTTTTTTCATCATGAAACGGACACAAACCCACAAAGCCGTTCCCGGATTTCTTGAGGCGGACGTAATCGTTGATCACCTCAACAATATCGGCTGCTTCCCGAATTTCTTCTTTTTTATCGTCACCTGTCATCTGCTGCTTTTAAAATCAGTCATAAAAAAAATCGTTGATCAAATCCTTGAGTCGGAACAGTGAGTTTACAAAAAATGGCCTCTTCATATATGATGCTGCTATTAGAAAACTCAATTACAGTAACCAAAATATCCATCCCCAGACCCGGGCTAAACTTACAAATTTTGCATAACAAATCTTGATGAATCATCGGAACGAACGTGAACAATTTAGATTTTAAATACTATTGGTTCCCTTCCTAAACAAGAGAGAATGAACTGAATGTCATTCCATTTTTCTTCTGTCATTTGTGGGACATATATCAGTCAAAATCTATTTTCAATAATTTCTGTAAATATTGAACTTTCCAAATAACCGGGGTGTTAGCGGGACATGTCAATAACCCCAAATCAAATCAATAACTATGGAAGCTTTAATCGAAATGTTGGGTAATGCCACATTTGAAAACTATGTAGGTGCGGCTGAAGGGTATACCGAAATGGCGTACCAGATGTCTGCTCACGTTCTAACGCTCGGTTTTGCAATTATGCTGGCCGGTCTTCTTTACTTCGTTCTAACCATAAAAACCGTAGCTCCTAAATACAGAACCTCATCCGTACTCTCCGGTGTGGTTATGGTCTCTGCTTTTCTGCTGCTCTATGTACAGTCGCAGAACTGGACAAGCGCAATGGTTTATGACGCTGATACTGCCCGATATGTATTGGGCGACGGTAACGACCTGTTCAATAACGGATATCGCTATCTGAACTGGCTGATTGATGTCCCGATGCTGCTCTTCCAGATTCTGTTCGTGGTTACGCTCACCAAAAGTGATTTCAGTTCCATCAGAAATCAATTCTGGTTCTCGGGTACAGCTATGATCCTCACAGGATACGTTGGACAGTTTTACGAAGTAACCAACCCGACATTATTCTTCGTCTGGGGATTCATCTCAACCATCTTCTTTGTTCATATTCTTATTCTGATGAAGCGGGTGATCAGCGAAGGAAAAGAAGGCGCTCCTCCAAAAGCACAAAAATATCTCGGGTACATTTGGGTACTCTTTTTATTCTCCTGGATGCTCTATCCCGGTGCATATCTGATGCCATATCTCACAATGACACTCGATCCTGTCTTGAGCGAAACACTTGTTGTAGGGCGACACATTACCTATACAATTGCTGATGTTAGTTCTAAGGTGATCTACGGTATCTTCCTCACGCTCGCTGCTCAAGAGATGAGTAAGGCCGAAGGATACGATTACGAAACTATGAAAAACGCACTCTGATAAATTCTTAACCCCACAAAAAACC
The DNA here is from genome assembly GCF_003390325.1 of Rhodohalobacter sp. SW132. NCBI lineage: Bacteria > Pseudomonadati > Balneolota > Balneolia > Balneolales > Balneolaceae > Rhodohalobacter > Rhodohalobacter sp. SW132. The sequence goes on from NZ_QUOK01000002.1 coordinate 493,951, forward strand.
CGGGTGTCAGCAGCATCCGGGTTTTTTTATGTCTGATATTTTTATAACCCTAAAGAAAACAGAGCCTGATTTTTAAAGGGATGTCAAAAATTGCACAACACTCGCAATCGTTGGTAAATCTGCAGTAGGAAGGCTATATTCCACCCGATGAAAAGAAACGGAATCCATTAATTAAATTTGATATAGATGAGTGTATTAGTTGGTAAGGATACCCGCCTCGTTGTTCAGGGGTTTACCGGTAGCGAAGGGACCTTTCACGCGGAACAGATGATTGAGTACGGTACGAATGTAGTCGGTGGAGTAACCCCCGGTAAAGGTGGTCAAACCCATCTCGATCTGCCGGTATTTAACACAGTTGCCGATGCGGTTAAAGAAGAGCAGGCAAATACATCTGTAATTTTTGTTCCCCCACCCTTTGCCGGCGATGCAATTTCTGAAGCGGCATTTGCAGGAATTAAAGTGATTATTTGCATCACCGAAGGAATTCCCGTTGCTGATATGATCATAGCAAAACAAATTGTAAAGAGCCACGGTGCTGTTCTGATCGGGCCAAACTGCCCCGGAGTTATCACACCGGGTGAAGCAAAAATCGGAATTATGCCGGCAGATATTTTTGAACCGGGTAACATCGGACTGATTTCAAGATCCGGAACACTCACTTACGAAGCCGTTGACCAGCTTTCCAAAGCCGGACTCGGACAAACCACAGCAATTGGAATTGGCGGTGATCCCGTTATCGGAACCAATCACCTCGACGCTGTAAAACTGTTCCAGGATGATCCCGATACCGAAGCAATCGTACTGATTGGCGAGATCGGCGGAACAGCCGAAGAAGAGGCTGCTGCCTATATTAAAGATAATGTAGACAAGCCGGTTGTAGCATTTATCGCCGGAAGTACAGCACCTCCCGGACGCCGCATGGGTCATGCCGGTGCAATTATCTCAGGCGGAAAAGGATCTGCCCAGGATAAGAAAAAAGCACTGCGTGATGCAGGGATCACCGTGGTTGACAGCCCCGCCGAAATCGGATCAACACTGAAAGAAATGCTCTAAGCACTTAATCCATAATCGGTTGACAGCCTAAAAGCCATTTCTGAGTGATCGGAAATGGCTTTTTTTTGTAGAACCATTTTCCAAAATATTCATCATCTAACGTTTACAGGTCTTTTATTCGTGCAGAGGCGCGCTGATTAATCCGCTGATTTACGCAGATCATTCACAATCCATTCTGGGCCTATCAGCGTAACTCTGCGATATACACAGCGAAAATCTGCGAAAAACAGAGCAGCATTTGGTTTCCACTTCAATTCAACTACTCAGCGATCCGCTTCACTGCCAGAAACACATTATGGTAGGTCAGCCCGATTCTTCCTTCACTCCTCTCCTTCCAGTTTTCATTTAAAAGCTTGATCTCTTTCCGGGTAAGCATCCTGTCATCTTTTTGTGCATTCACACCGCTCTTTTTGAATTGAATCAAAAAATCTTCAAATGATTCAAAATAGTGAACCGACTGATCTTCATAAAAATCGACCTGAACCGGTCCCATTGACAGATGAATCACCAGCGGTTCGGTTTGAGGAAGCTGCCGGCCTGTATAGGGAATACCGAGATCAAGACAAACTGATCTCCACTCTTTAAAGGAATCTTCGCCTGGAAATGACATCAGCATCAGCCCGTCTACTTTCAAAGACCGGCTAAGTCTTTCGAGAGCTGTTGCAGGCTGAGTAAATGACTGAACGGTGTGATGACCGCAAATCAGGGCGTAATTAAGCTCATCGGGCGGATCATTTTCCGGATCTCTCGCCTCCCGGGTTAGCCGATCCGTATCTGGATAAAAATCATTGTGAAAGGCGATTTTTTCAGAATCAGGATCCATCACTTCAATGTCACGTTCGGGAAACATCTTTATCAGATATTCCGTGAAATGACCTACTCCTGCACCTGTTTCCAAAATGGGACCGACGGGTATGGAAAAACGCCACGGCTCCAGGGATTTGGCCATTCGTTCAGCGGAATCTTTCTCTGGACCTGAATTTATTTTGTACTCAGCGAGGGAATGAGGACTATCAGTATTGTTCATCAACGGTTATTACGTTCAACTCTAATTATCTTGACGATTTACTCCAACCCTGTAATTTCTTCGGAACGTGTGGTAACCCAAGTTGAATCGCTTTCGAACGTTCGTCCCATCGCCTGAAACTGCCTTACAAACCGGCGTTTATTCACTCTGGGTGCAAACTGGGCATACTCAACCATAAAGAGCCGGTTCGTCTCGGGATCATGATATGTGAAGTGCACAAACGGGCCGCCCATAAAGTCGTTTGTCATCCGCCAGATACCCATGGTTTCATACGCGGTCAGGCGATCGTCTCTGTCAATGGAACGTGTCTCAAGTGGCCTTCGGTAATCGGTGGTTACATACGAGCCATCGCGTTCCCCCTGCACCAGGTATTCCATCAGTGAATCGCGTTTTGCATTAATCCAGTCAGCATTGATAAAGTCGGGATCTTCCACCCCATCCTGCCACCAGGCCCACATCCAGCGGTTATTATCGGGCAGGTAGCGTCGGAACATCACAGCATTTGTTGAATCGATAACCTGGATATAATCGTGCTGCATCCTCACTTTCCATCCGTGATTTTCCCATAGCGAATCGGATACAGCAACCTGCTCTCCACGCCGGAAAATATTTTCAGTTCGTCTTTCCAGCTCTCTGTCCAGCAAATTCCCGACGAGATCTTCTTCAGCGTTATAAATTTTTTCAGCAAGAGCTTCATCGGAAACGGAAGTCAGAACCAGCGCCCACTGATCACGCACCCAGCGATCGCTTAGTGGAAACGCAAAACTTTCCTCCTGTCGCACACGGTTTTCCACTTCATCACTCAAAATACCGTTGATAAACCTCGATACATTTGTTTCTTGATCAATCGGTGCAGCAAAAATCACATTTTTAAACTCTTTGAGCTGTTCAAGCTGCTGATTGTTTCTGAAATCACGAAAGGTGAGTGTGTATGCGTTTTCAGGTGTGGGTACGGTTTGAATCAATCCGCCAAACGTTTCACGGATTGCCATTGCGGTTTCGCTTTCCCACTGGGTTGAATCCATTACAACAATAACCTCATCCACTGGACCAATGGAATTGGGACGATAATCACCGCTGCAGGCAGCAAACAGAATCAGCAGTGCAAATGGCGCTAAAAAAGATGATAATTTCATAGAGGGCATCTGTATTATTTAATGTCGATCAAATATTTCCAAATTTCAGTTCTTTAACAAATGAAAACAGCTTCTGTTTCCATCCGTTTTCGGGATAGTTTTCCCGGATATTCTCAACCAACGCACTTCCAACGATAAAGCCGTCGAGATCGGAGGATATTTTCTTCGCATCTGTATGATTTTTGATTCCAAACCCAACCAGGCTCGGATTTTTCTGAACATTCTCGCGAACACGTGAGATAAATTTTTGCACGGATTGAGCAACCTCTTCACCATCCCGCGCACCTGTAACGCCGGTAACCGACACACAGTATACAAATCCGCTGCTTCTCTGATCGATCAGTTTCATTCGCTCACTGGATGTATTTGGAGCCACCAGAAAAATCATTGAAAGTCCTGCTTTTTCGGCGTGTTCACTTAGCAAACCCGATTCCTCGATCGGGGCATCGGGAATAATCAGACCATCAACACCGCACTCTTCAGCACGAATACAGAACTTCTCCACACCGTACCGGAACACCGGATTGATGTACCCCATCAGCACAATCGGGATTTCTGATTGCAGACGGATCTCTTTCACCATTTCAAAGATTTTATCCATGGTAATTCCCGCTTTAATCGCTTCGTTACTGGCATACTGAATGGTTGGTCCGTCAGCCAATGGATCGCTGAACGGCATGCCGAGTTCTATCATATCGGCGCCGTTCTGTTCGAAACCGAGCACCAGATCTACGGTTGACTCCAGATCGGGAAATCCCGCAGTAAGAAATAGGGACATGATTTTATCGCCATCTTTCCGTTTTTCAAAAACCGACTGAATTCTGTTTTTCTGTGCAATCATGAGTTAAAGTATTCTGAAATAGTTTTCATGTCTTTGTCGCCGCGTCCGGAGCAGTTAATTACTACAATTTCATCTTTGGAAGTGAGCGGCATTAGCGTCTCGAGATAAGCCAGCGCATGCGCCGTTTCAATCGCCGGGATGATCCCCTCAAATTTTGAAGTTCGTTCTACTGCATCCATCGCCTCTTTATCGGTCACACCATAGTACGAAACGCGTTTGATATCATGTAAATGCGCATGTTCGGGACCAATTCCCGGATAATCCAAACCGGCACTGATGGAGTGGGCAAGCTGAATCTGACCCTCGTTGTTATGCAAAAGGTAGCTGAGTGAGCCGTGCAGAATGCCGGGCGTTCCGATCGTCAGGGTTGCTGCGGTTTGATCAGTATCGGCTCCCAAACCGGCTGCTTCCACACCGATCATTTTCACTTCTTCGTCGTTAATAAACGGGTAGAAAAACCCGATCGCGTTTGATCCGCCGCCAACACAGGCTACCAGGTAATCCGGCAGCCGGCTTTCTGCCTGCAAAATTTGCGATTTGGTCTCTTTACCGATCACCTGGTGAAAATCTCTCGTCATTTTTGGATACGGATGCGGGCCCACAACTGAACCGATGATGTAAAATGTATCTTCAACGTTAGTCACCCAGTCGCGGATCGCTTCGTTGGTCGCATCTTTCAACGTCTTCGATCCGCTGGATACTGAACGAACCTCAGCTCCAAGCAATCGCATCCGGTCTACATTCAATTTCTGGCGCTCCATATCTTCAGCTCCCATATAGACCACGCACTCGATCCCAAATTTAGCGCAGACCGTTGCAGTTGCCACACCGTGCTGACCTGCACCCGTTTCAGCGATAATCCGGTTTTTGCCCATCTTTTTAGCGAGTAGAATCTGACCAATCGCATTATTGATTTTGTGAGCCCCGGTGTGGCAGAGATCTTCCCGCTTGAGATAGATTTTCGCCTTGCCGTAGTGATCCGTAAGCCGGTCAGCAAACGTTAGTTTAGTCGGCCGGCCAACATACTCTTCCAAAAGCTGATGATATTCGTTTAAAAATATCGGATCATTCTGCGCTTCATTAAACGCGGATTCAAGTTCTTCAAGGGCCGGCATTAAAACTTCAGGAACAAACTTCCCACCGTAATCGCCAAAATAACCGGTTTTTGTGGGTGCTTCGTAATTCATAATGGTCTGTTGTTAATCGGTTTTTAAAATCTTTAAATGCAACTTTCAAGTGTCGCAAATCCAGTAATCAAATATATTTTTTTAGGAGTGTCCCCCTTGGAAGGGGGCAATGGGGGATGATCTTTTGTGCACCTTGGCCAAGCTTCACCTTTAACTGAGCATGAGGGTCATCACCCTGCACAAAGTTAATTCTCCTATAATTCCCCCATCTCCTGGGCATCCCAGATATCGCGCATCTGCTCAAAAAAATCTTCAATTTTCGAAAAATCTTTAAGGCCGGGTGATTCCTCGAGTCCGCTCGACAAATCAACAGCAAATGGCCGTACAGTCGTAATTGCATCGCGTATATTTACTTCATTCAATCCGCCTGAGAGAAAATAGGGTTTATCTTCACCGATATCGGATAAAATTTTCCAGTCGAACGATTTCCCGGTTCCGCCCCATTTGCCGGGTAGTTTGGTGTCGAATAACAGGTACTCCACCGTATCCAGGTATGGATCAATTTCGGCCCGAAGCGAATCGGCATCGGTATCTTCCCCGATATGAAACGCTTTGATTACCGGCTTGTCCATCAGCGAGCAGTATTCCACTGTCTCATTTCCGTGAAGCTGCACGTAATCGAGGCCGGTTTGGGTGGCAATTGATTGCACATCATCAAGGGGTTGGTTCACAAATACGCCAACTTTTTGGGGCCCTTCCAGCCAGTTTATGATGGCTCCCGCTTTTGCCGGTTCGACGTAACGAGGGCTATCTGGAAAAAAAATAAAGCCGATAAAATCAGCCAGTGCTCCGGAAACAAAACGGGCATCTTCAAGATTCGTAATTCCGCAAATTTTTACATTCGTTCGGTTCTCAGGTTCAGCGAACATTCAGAGTATTTTTAAATTTGAGTCAGTTTTTTAGTTTCTTCGATCATTTTCTTGAGTGCATCTCCGGGATTATCCTGACGCATAAACTGCTCGCCAATCAATGCGGCGTCGATCCCGTTATTGTGAAGCACTGCGAGGTCCGCTGCCGTTTTCAATCCGCTTTCAGACACTTTGATAACACTTTCTGGAGCTTTTTTCAGAAGCTCAACTCCTCTGTGCAGATCAACGGTAAACGTTTTCAGGTCCCGGTTATTTACGCCCAGAATATCAATTTCTTTCCAGTTGAGAGAATCCACTTCTTCTTCATGATAGCATTCGACCAGCGCTTCAAGGCCAAACTCTTTTGTGGCAGCCAGCAACTCAGACAGTTGTGAGCCTTCACAAATCGTTGCAATCAAAAGAACCGCATCTGCCCCGATTGCGGCCGCTTCTTTAATCTGATAGGGATCTACCAGAAAATCTTTTCTCAGCAGAGGTACCGGACTGATTTCTGCAATCTCGGCCAGGTACCTGGGTGATCCCATGAAAAACGGTTCGTCTGTAAGCACAGAAATTGCGGCAGCTCCCCCGCTGATATATTGTTCGGCTATCTTTTTCGGGTTGAAATCCTGACGGATAATTCCTTTTGACGGCGACCCTTTTTTCACTTCTGCAATGATAGAAACTTCACCTTCAACTGAAAGAGCATCGACAAGGGATCGGCGCTGTTTTTCAAATCCGGCAAACGATTCAAGTTCTTTGAGCGAAACGTCACGCTTTCTTCGGTTCAGATCATGTTGCGTTTTGTGTACAATCTCATCGAGTATACTTGCCATATTATGCCAGCCTCATTGACGCATTAATAAATTGTTCCAGTTTATTGGCCGCACTTCCAGAGCTGATACTTTCCGAAGCCATTTCTACCGCTTCTTCCAGCGTTCCGGCGGCACCGGCTGCATGAATTGCAAAAGCAGCATTTAGTTCAACAATATTTCTCTGCGCCTGTGATGCATTTCCTTTTACAATATTAATGATGATTTCCGCATTATAGTCAGCATCTCCGCCCAGAAGTTCCCTGAATTCGACTTTACTATAACCGAGACTCCCGGGATCAAAGGTCGTTGAATTCCCGCTAAGATTGGATTTGAGCTCGAATATTTCTGTTTGTGAGGACAGGCTTATTTCATCCAACCCGTCGTGAGCACTTAATGTGAACGCTGATTTTGTATCGAGGTTTGCGAGAATCTGAATCATCATCGCCGCTGCTTCTGTGCTAAACGCTCCAATCACCTGGTGCTGAACACCGGCCGGATTGAGCAGCGGTCCAAGCATATTGAAAAAGGTACGGATTTTCAACGATTTCCGGGCCGGCATCACATACTTCATTGCTGGATGAAAATTGGGAGCAAACATAAAGGCCATTCCCGTTTCTTCAAATAGTTTTTCTACTTCCGCTTTTTGCAGATGGGGAACCGCTCCAAGAGTTTCCAGCACATCATAACTTCCGCTTTTACTTGATACGCTCCGGTTGCCGTGTTTCAGAACCGGCACACCGGCACCCGCTACAACAAACATCGCTGCAGTGGAGATATTAAACGTTCCCGATTTATCTCCGCCGGTTCCGCAAAGATCAACGGCTCCGGTTGTATCTACATCCACTTTTGTTGAAGCTTCCCGCATCACCTTAACGAAAGCGGTTAGTTCTTCTAAGCTCTCCCCTTTCATTCGCATACCCACTAAAAAACCGGCAACTTCCTCATCCGAAACCATGCCGTCAACAATCATTTTCAGCGCATGAGAAGCTTCCGCTGATGTTAAATTTTCGTGTGCAGAAATTTTCTCAAGATATGTTGTAAACATTTATCGGCTAATTTGTTACGGGTTTTAACTTCAGCTACGTGAGGAAGAATTTGATCAGGTTAACGCTTTTTTATACGTCAGCTTCAGCCAGTTTTTTACAATCTTGGGACCCTCCGTAGTGAGGATACTTTCAGGATGAAACTGTATCCCCTCAATCGGAAACTCCCGGTGCCTCACTCCCATGATTACTCCGTCCGGTGTGCGGGCTGTGATCGTAAGATGATCCCCAGGTATAGAATCGGAATCAAGCGAAAGTGAATGATACCGGGTGGCTGTAAAGTTTTCATCAACAGTTTCGAAAACCGACAAACCGTCGTGTTCAATGACTGAGGTTTTTCCGTGCATCAGGCTGGGAGCATGAACTACTTTTGCTCCAAAAACCTGACCAATGGCCTGGTGACCCAGACAAACTCCCAGGATCGGAATCTCTTTTCCAAGTTCACGAATGACTGATTCTGTAATTCCGGCATCTTCCGGACGGCCCGGACCCGGTGAGATCAGAATTTTATCCGGAGCGAGATTTCGGATCTCTTCAACCGTCATGTCATCATTCCGTATCACACGGTAATCATCCGTTACCTCTGCCACGATATGCACCAGGTTATAGGTAAACGAGTCGTAGTTATCAATAATTAAAATCATACGCTTAAAATCAGGAATTGTGTTATAAGAACCTGTAACAGACGTTTTCAGTGAAATTACTTAATAATTGAAACTACGGTAAAGACCCGTAGCTGATCGGATCGGCTCCATCACCTGCTCGGCGCGTTCCCTGGCTTTGTTGCCACCTTCCCTGAGAACATCGTGAAGATAACCGGGATCAGCAGCAAGTTCTTTCCTCCGATTCCGTGCATCCGCGTAATATTCTTCAATCAGTCCCAGAAGTTCCTTTTTTGCATGGCCGTACCCATACCCGCCGCCGCGATACTTTTCGGCGATCTCTTCAATCGTATCATCATCCGCAAAAAGTTTTATGAGTGCAAACACGTTGCACGTCTCCGGGTTCTTGGGATCTTCAAGAGCTGTGGAATCGGTCTGAATCGACATCACCGTTTTCTTGAGGGATTTCCCTTCATCAAAAATATCAATAGTGTTGCCATACGATTTACTCATTTTACGTCCGTCCACTCCCGGCACCGTTGCCACCGATTTTACGATAAGTTCTTCCGGGATTTTCAAAAGATCCTGTTCATAGTTTCGGTTCAGCTTACCGGCCAGATCACGCGTAATTTCAATATTCTGTTTCTGATCTTCACCCACCGGCACAATATCGGAGTGATAGATCAGGATATCCGCAGCCTGCAGTATCGGGTATGTAAACAAACCGATATTCGGGTTGAGTCCGTTCGCTACTTTATCTTTATAGGCGACTCCTTTTTCCATCAGCGAAACGGGCGTTAATGTGCCCAGAATCCAGGCGAGCTCGGTGGTTTGTGGAACATCAGACTGGGCAAAAAAGGTACACTTTTCCGGATCAAGTCCCAGTGCCAGATAATCCAAAATAACGTCCATGGTGTAGTCAGTGAGCGTTTTACCGTCACTTACCGATGTCAGCGAGTGGTAGTTTGCCAGAAAATAGAACGCATCACCCTTATCCTGCATCGTGATATGCTGACGCATCGCACCGAAATAGTTTCCAATATGAAGTTTACCAGATGGCTGAATGCCGGATAAAATTGTTTTCTTTTGGGTCATGTAGTTGGGTATTGGGTATTAAGTAGAAAGTAGTGAGTAACTTTATTTATTTATGAATTCTTCACTGCTTTTTCTTTCTGTTTGATTCTAACCTTTATTTTGTGATTTCAAGTGCCAGGCTGAGTGCTTCTACAAGCGCACCGGCTTTACTTTTCGTTTCCTGGTACTCCGTTTCCGGATCACTATCGGCCACAATTCCCGCTCCGGCCTGAATATAGACCGAATCGCCGGTAACCACCATCGTCCGGATTGCAATGCAAGTGTCCATGTTTCCGGAAAAGTCAAAATAACCAACAGCACCGGCGTAGGGACCGCGTTTTGTTGGCTCCAGTTCATCAATAATCTGCATGGCACGAATCTTTGGAGCGCCGCTGACCGTTCCTGCTGGAAAACAGTTCTTTAATGCGTGAACGGATGTTTTTGACGGCTCAATCTCACCGACAACATCAGAAACGATATGCATCACGTGTGAAAACCGCTCGATGGATTGATTTCGCTCCAGTTTAACCGTTCCCGATTTGCAAACGCGTGACAAGTCATTTCGTCCCAGGTCAACCAGCATAATGTGTTCAGCTATCTCTTTGGGATCTTTTTTCAGATCATCCTCAAGCTGCAGATCCTCTTCATGAGATTTACCGCGCGGACGCGTTCCGGCAATCGGCAGCAGACGAACCTCGCTTTCCGTAACACGAACAAGCACTTCCGGGGAAGATCCAACCAGTGAAAAATCGCCAAAATCGAGAAAGAAAAGGTACGGTGATGGATTTACCATTCGCAATGCGCGATAGAGCGTAAAACGATCGCCCTCAAACGGGACTTCAAAACGCTGAGAAAGAACAACCTGGAAGATGTCTCCTTCATAAATATATTCTTTGGCCCGTTTCACCATGGAGTGGAACCGGTCACGCTCTACATTGCTGCTCAGTTTATCCGCATCAAGATGAAACGGTTTAGATTTTGGGCGTGCCGCTGTCGCTGACTGCTCCATTCTGTCCAGCGATTCCTGGGCAGATTCGTAAGCTTTTTCGAGATCGGTTTCTTCATCCACAAATACCGTCTTCATCAGAACCACCTGCTGTTTCACATGATCAAATGCGAAAACTTCGTCGTAAAATGACCAGATTGCCTCGGGCAATGCGACGTCATTTTCAGGTGGATTTGGCAGATGCTCCACCTCGCGAATAGTATCATATGAAGAGAAGCCAACAGCGCCGCCGGTCAGACGGGGAAGTTCCGGAATCTGAGGTTCGGAATGCTGTGTGGTGAGGCGTTCCAGGGCATCAAAATAGTTCTCATTCAGAAGTACCGGCTCGTTGTCTTTTTGCTGAAGCGTGACCGATTCGCCATCAAAACGGAGAATCTGGTAGGGATTTTTTCCCAGGAATGAGTAGCGGGCAAGACGTTCACCGCCCTCCACAGATTCAAACAAAAATGGGTATTTAGCATCGTTACTGATCGTTAAAAACAGAGATACCGGGGTAAGAATATCGGCCAGCATCCGTCGCGAAACGGGGATTGCCGAATACGATTCAGCCAGCTCCTTAAATGTGTTAAACGTCATATAAATCCATAAAAAAACCCGCTTCAGATTACTGCAGCGGGTTTTGATTTCATTTCAATTCGAATGTTCAGCTCATAGCCTTTCCACTGCCAAATATGTGAGATTCGGCCACCACCAGCTGATATTTTTAGCATCGTTTAATTTCATCACGAAGAAACTAATTGATCTCCCGTTCAAAAGCAACGGGATTTATCTCGAAAATAACAAGGGAATTAGATATGGTATTTCTGAAGACTCAAAGTTTTGCACAGCAGTTCAATCGAAAGGGCTTTATGGTTTTGAACTGGAGGAAGTGCCATGAGAAATACCATATCTTTTGGCTTGACGTAGTTATCGGGCTTGTAATTCATCGGACGAAAAAATCAATCGTCCGAGGAAGTCTCCGTACAGGGCATTCATCGGATGAAGCGAATTCATCCGATGAAGATTTCCGAACCATGCGCCGTAGGTGCATTATATTTGTAGAAACGTTATACGGTCCAAATATACAGACGCCGAGGCGATGAGTGATGCAAGGTGAATAAAACTATCGAGGCGTAACGGGAGCAGTTAATTCAAGTTCGTTACATCAATACCCTGTAGATATGGTATTTCTGAAGACTCAAAGTTGTGCACAGTGATTCATTCGGAAGGGCTTTATGGTTTTGGACTGGATTGAGTGCCTTGAGAAATACCATATCTCTTCCTCCGGATGGTTTATTTCAATTCTATCAGCCATTTCAGGGGATCTTGGCCGTCGGGTTTCCACCAGATCGGTGGATTCTGGGCATCTCTCATTAGTTCCGGTTCAACCGGGGCGTTCTCTATTTTAGCTGATGGATCTGTAACGTAAACCGTTTGCAATCTCTGGCGATACTTGTTTGCAAGTTCAGCGGCCTTGTTGCGGTCGCCCTGAACCCAGTGCAGGATGAACGGCTCCGTCGGTTCATGTTCGGTCTCTTCAATTAAAAAATCATCCAGCCAGGCTTGCTCAATTCCGGCCGCTTTGTTGTATGCATAGCGGTAATAAAGCGATCCCGATGGTTTTTCGTGCTGCGGATTTTTCAGCCAGAACGATTCCACATAATCGGTGAATTCACACTTGCTGCTGTTCAGCGAAAATGGAGCCACAACCATTGCCACCGACCTGCACCCTTTCCCGCCATACCGAAACACCGCATCCGCAAGGTGATGCATCGTCTCGCTGCTATTATCTTCAATACAGGCGATTGAAAAGTGGGCGGTTCGCATCAATTGTGGAGTTTTATTATCTGCAATATCAAGCTCTGACAGTTTTTCAAGCAGATCGTCAACTGAATGTACCGATCCGGAAAAAAGAAGTGCATCTGCCCTCTCCCCTTTCAGGTCCGGCAGTTCCACTGACCAGCGTCCCGATATCAGCCCGTCATTTTTTAAACTATTGAGCAGCGTTTGCGGCAGGTACGGATCTTTCCTCGAGATTTTCCCAATGTAGTGATGACCACTTAGTGCCACTGCAAGGATATCCTGCACACCTACCAGCGGAAGATTTCCCGCATGCAGACAGAGCACTTTTTTTTTCTCTGATATCCATTCTGTGTGGTTAGCCTGCTCTGCCCATCGAATCAGTTCCCCTCGTTTAATTGATTTTTTGAGGGCCTGAATTTGATATTTGATATCGGGAAAACTAAAAAACCCTTCCTTCACACTTCGGTCAATCGCTTCCCTGAGATGATCATTTCCCGGTGATAGCCATCGATCGATCGCATCCTGAAGTTTATTAATTCTCTGTTTAATCTGCAGATTCATCACACCTCCCGATCGATCAAAAAATTGCATCCGCGAAGTTCTGCGGTTTGCCAGCGTCCAAGCACGGAAAGATTTCCATCCATATCAATCACCCCGCGATCTTCGGTCAGTATAAACGGACAACTATAGATATTTGCAAGATCGATAATCCCGATTTTCCCTTCAAACTCTGGTGCACATTCATCAAACGGATCTTCTGGATTCCTGACTGATGCGTTCATCCAATGCGGTGTTTTGAACGTTTCACCCCCGATGGCGTACATTTGGCTCAGCAGTTCGCACATTCCATATTCGGAATGTATCTGCATAAGGTCCGTACCGAATCCATCTGAAAGACGCTGCCTGAGTTCGTCTTTACTCATCTCCCGCCGGTGCGTTTTCATCCCGCCGGTCTCGATAATGTGTGCTGATTTTGGGAGTTTCGCTGAACCGGCTTCAATCAGATCAAGCAGCCCGAATGCGGCTCCAAAAAGGATCAGCGTGTGATCTTTATCCAGTGCGGATTCTATAGTTTCGGTAGTCAGCGGTTCATCAAGCGGCAGGAACCGGCTTCTGCCCGAAAAATCTTGTTTGATCAGGTAGTTCAGCATCCATAAAAGTGAGGAATCTGGATTATCAGCGTAGCCCGGGGTGTAGCACAGAATGGTGCTCCTATCCAAATTGAAATGCTTATTGAAGCCTTCCGTGATCGATTTTCTGTACAGATCCAAATCGGCTACAGGATGCGTGCTGCGGTTCATCGTGCCGGTCCCGGAGCTTTTAAATATCACTTCCGGTTGTTTTCCATCAACAATTAAATTCATCTCCTTAAAAGCACGAATCGGCATCAAAGGAATTTCGGAAATGCGGCGAGGCTCCTTATTTCCGGAAATAAAATGACTGGCAAAAGTGGCATACGCCGGGTTGTGCTCCCGCTGGTAATTGAAAGCAAATATCGCACGTTCCAGAAACGAACGTGACTCATCAAACAGCACAGAGATGATCTTTTGCGTTTTTCTCTCCATCAGGATTCCGTTTCACAATCAATAGAAAGTGTGCCGGTGTAAATTCCCCTGAGATCACTCTCTTTCTTTTCCGCCTGCAATGTACCGCCGACGCGGATATAAAGTGTGCCTGATTCCGGAATTGTTATTTCATTACAGGCTGACGGGGAGATCATCTCCATCGTATCCGGAATTTGATCCTCACCTGCAATAAACCGATAGTCTGTTAAAATCGCGCGTTCACTGAATTGATTATTCAGATCTGTCTCCAGGGGTATCCTAAACGTAAATTCACTGTATGGTGTGCCGGAGATCACAATCAGTCCGCTCTGTTCATCAAATGGAGTAAGATCCACCTCATTTACCGATTCGCTCTCGTTGATGGCGATCATCACATCAACTGATTCCACAGAAACAGACGGCAGAACTGTTGCCATAAATTTCATGCGGGTATCTTCGTGTGCGGTTTGCGCCACTGTAATACCAGGCATCGAAATAATCAGAATTGCAAAAAATATGAGTCGCTTCATTATAGCGTTGCGGTCCAAAGTTGAGAAGGTGTGAGGATGTATGCCCGGCTCCCGCGGATGGCCAGGTCTGATGCGGACTGAACCGGTTCCCCGATCGTAAACGTCGCTACCAGGCTGCCCCGTTGATTTTTCTGAACGATTCTGTCGTTGTAAAGCGACCAGATATGCTGATCTGTCCCGAAAATAGCAAGGGCTCCTGCAAAACCGCTTATAAAATTCAGATAGCTTCCATCGCTCCGAAACCGGTGAATTACCCCATTATGGGCATCAAATAGCAATAATTCTGGACCCGATATTTTCATTTGATCCACGCTCCTGATTCCATGCTGACGCAAATTTATTTCGCCTGACTGATTTCCGTTGTTATCAAACACAAATATTTTAAACCGCTCGGAATCGTAAACATACAGATCGTTCGTGCGAGATACGGTCAGAGCCACAGGCCTCAATCTCGATTCTCCGTCAATAATATCAGCGGAGATCGTGGAGAGATACTGATGCCGGCGGTCGAACATCTGAACGCGTTCGTTGTTTTGATCGGCGACATAAATTTTAAGCCCGTTTGTGGCATTCACCGACACCGGCCTGTCGAACCGGTAATCACTTCTGCCCTGGCTGCCGACCGAATCGATGCGTGTCCCCAGCCGGTTGAGCTTCAGTAAACGGTGTTTTCCTCGTTCTGTGATGTAGATTTCACCGGAAGGAATAATGCTGATAGAGGTGGCTCCATCCAAATTTCCGCCAATGGGATGTAGCTGCACGGAGGTGTCGCGCGGCTCTGCGATCAGGCCAGCGGCAAACATTCCTATAAAGAGTAGATTAAGCAAGCTTTTTCAGACCTTTTTTACCGATATCCCTTCGATAATAACAATCTTTGAACGTAACCTTTTCCACATTCGTATAGGCGTGATCGATCGCCTGTTTTAGTGTTTTCCCGCGGCCAACAACGTTCAGAACACGTCCGCCATTGGTTACAAGCTTGCCGTCTTTATTCGCTGTACCGGCATGAAATAACAGGGCACGATCATCCATCTGGTCCGCTCCGCTGATTTCCAGTCCTTTTTTATACGGCCCGGGATATCCTCCGCTTGCCAAAACAACGGTACAAAAGTAATCGCTGTGGATCACAAGTTCCGGCTCAGTATCAATTTCTCCCCGTGTTGCGGAAATCATCAGTTTAAGCAGGTCGTTTTTCAGAGGCGGTAATATTACCTGGCACTCCGGATCACCAAATCTGCAGTTATATTCCACCACTTTTGGGCCATCTTCTGTCATCATCAGCCCGATATACAGGATTCCTTTATATGGATGTCCTGAAGCTTTCATCCCCTCAATCGTGGGACGTGTGATCTCATCATCGATTCTTTGTTTGAGTGAATCGGTTACAAGCGGAGCGGGTGCGTAGGCTCCCATACCGCCGGTATTCAAACCGGTATCTCCTTCTCCGATTCGTTTATGATCCTGCGCGTTGTGGATCACCCGAAACGATTCGCCGTCTGATATCACAAAAACGGACGCCTCTTCTCCTTCCATAAACTCTTCAACAACCAGTGTGGCTGCGGCAGATTTCAGGTTTTCATCCTCAGAAAGCTGAGAAAGCCGTTTCTCTACTTCCTGCTGATTTTCGCAGATGAACACACCTTTTCCGCCTGCCAGACCATCTGCTTTCAGCACAACCGGGTACCGGTTTTTTTGTTTGATGTATTCAGAAGCCTTATCAAACTGGTCGATCTCAAATGTTTGATAATCTGCTGTTGGAATTCCGTATTGCTTCATGAACTCCTTCGCAAACGACTTACTCCCCTCAAGCTGTGCCGCAGCGGCTGACGGGCCAAATACGGGGATTCCTTTTTCGGAAAGAGTATCTTCAATACCATCAACCAGCGGCTGTTCCGGCCCAACGATGACGAGCTCAATGCCGAGCTCCTTCACTTTTTTCTCAACGGTTACAAAATCGTCTGTATCGAGTGAAATATTGGTGCCGTACGGCTCGGTGCCAGGATTTCCCGGAGCGATATAGAGAGTATCAAGCAGCTCAGATCGTGATAATTTCCAGGCGATGGCACTTTCACGCCCACCGCTTCCTATCAGCAAAACATTGATTTTTTCCATTATTTAGAAAGGGATTCTGCAATCTCGATTAGTTCAGAAAAGGAATCTGCCTTCAGGCTCGCCCCGCCGATCAATCCGCCATCCACATCATCCTGAGACAGCAGCTCTTCTGCGTTGGCCGGTTTCATACTGCCGCCATACAGAATCCGGACATTTTTGCTTGCCGTTTCATCCCATCGATCCGCCACAACAGAACGGATATAGTTGTGCATTTCCTGCGCCTGTTCAGGTGATGCGGTTTCACCCGTTCCAATCGCCCAAACCGGCTCATAAGCAATTACAAAGTTTTTGGAATCTGAGCTGTCGATTGCGCTGAGCACTCCGTCGAGCTGTTTTTTCACCACTTTCTGCTGAGATCCATCTTTTCTCTCTTCCAGTTTTTCACCAACACATACAATAGCACGAAGGCCGTCGGCAATCACTTTTTTAGCTTTTGATGCTACCAGCTCATCGGTCTCGCCAAAATATTCGCGCCGTTCGGAGTGGCCGATAATCACATACTTACAGCCGGCATCTTTCACCATGGGTGTGCTGATTTCACCGGTAAACGCTCCGCTATCTTCAGTGTGTACATTCTGAACAGATACGGCGATATCCGTTCCCTTCAGCGCATCCACTACGGCGGGAACTGAAATGGCGGTCGGTGAAACCACCACATCATTCGAAAACGAGCCTGATGGCCATTTTTTTGAAAGTTCACCGGCCAGTGCAGCGGCATCTGTCGGTCCGAGATTCATTTTCCAGTTACCGGCTATCAAAAATTTTGTCATGATTCGATCTGTTCTTGAGTTAGAATATTCTGCAGACCCTGAATTACGGTATCGTACTCAGCACCTGCGTATCGTTTAATGATGGTTCCCTGGTCGTTTACAAGAAAACGGGTAGGAAGCTGTTGTATGTTATATTTTTCGATGAGTTCTTCAGCATTAAAACTTCCCGGTTCAACCACATCCCAAAGTTTAACTCTTTCATCAAAAAAGGCTTCTAATGCTGTTGCTGATGTGGCTAACGGTATGGTAACAATTTCAAGTCCATAATTACTGTAAATCTGCTGTATCACTACTGTTTGCTCATACTGTGCCTGGTAAAGCGGATTATCAAACCGGGTAATTTCCAGCAAATAAGCTGATCCTTCCAGTGATGCATTCGATACGGTTTCACCCTCTGTAGTTGTGAAATTAAATTCCGGGAATGCTCTGCCGGGAGCAAGTGTAGCCAGGTCGTACGTTTTGTTTTCAGCCCACTGCATGGCAGCTTCATGATCAGAGTACGTTCGTTTAAACTCTTCGAGAAGTGTTTCGGCATTGTCCGTTCTCGCGCTATCATATAGTAGTTCAATCTTTTCCATACGGATCTGCATCTGCCGTTCGCCGGTTTCAAATCTGCCGTCAAGCTGATCGAGGAAAGCGATGGACCGGTCGAGTCCCTCCTCTTCGGCATAATATTGAGTTAGTTGAACGCGGAGATCTGTCGGTAACCGGTTATACCGGGCAAGCAGCGTATCGGAACGTGCAACCATCAAGTCGTTATCCCACCCTTCGAGAATGGAAACTGATGTCACCGCAGATCGTTCTCCGGCATACGATGCATCGGTTTGTTCATAAAAATCCCAAAATAAGCCGCTCCATTTATAAATTTCGGTCTCCACACTGTCCCGGCTCATTCCAACCGTGTTGATGTATTGAACCACGCGGCTGAAATTACGCTGAAGACGCTCATAACGCTGAAATTCATTGTGTTCTACCGACTGAATATCTACAGACTCCTGCAGCGATGGAAGTACAGCACTCAGATTTATCGTATCACCTTTAGCCAGTACCAGATTTACGATACCGATCTGGTTGTTATTCCTGGATACAACCATCGGGTAGATACCGTTTTCGTCGGTCCGGGCTGTACCTGAAAAGGCACCTGTTGTGTCCGTTCGTGCAAAATAGAGTGTGTCACTAATTCCGCCCTGAACATCTGAAAACCCGATCATCAGCTCTATTCCGGAGTAGTCAGTGGTAGAATCCAGTTCAGGGTCAACGGTTACGATTCCCTGAATAACCGTTCCGGGTTCAGGTTCCGGATCAGAACTGCAGGCTGAGAAAAGAAGGCTAACCAGAACCAGAAACCCGATTCCTTTTCCAAATTTGTAATGCTGCTTCATCAGGCTTCAAGTTTTTTTGTGACGAGTTCGCGAACCTGTTTCGGATTCGCTTTTCCTTTCGATTGTTTCATAACCTGACCGATGAAAAATCCAATCAGGGCCTTTTTTCCGCCTCTGTATTTTTCTACTTCATCAGGGTTATTTTCGATGACATCCGCTATAATCGGTTCCACAAAACCGGAATCGGAAACCTGTATAAGGTTCATCTCTTCAGCAAGTTCTTCCGGCGGGCGTTCATCCGAGAGCATTTCATTAAAAATCTCCTGCATGGCCGATGAATTCACTTTGTCTTCCAGCTTTAGCGACACGAGTTCTGCAAGCCGTTCAACAGAAATCGTGAATTCCCGGATCGAAATGCTGCGGTCGTTCAGTACCCGGAGCACTTCTGATAAAATGATGTTTGCCACCGCTTTCGGCTCATCTAATTTTTCGAGGGTATTTTCGTAATAATCTGCCAGGTAACGATTTTCGGTCAGTACAATAGCGTCTTCTTCGGATAATTCCAGCTCTTCCATAAACCGTTGCAGGCGTACGTCAGGCAACTCCGGCAGTTCAGCTTTAATTTCGGAAAGCATCTCATCCGTGACCACAACCGGGGGAATATCGGGCTCTGGGAAATATCGGTAATCGTGCGCCTCCTCTTTGGTACGCATCTGCCGAGTTTCATTTTTGTTGGAGTCCCAAAGCAATGTTTTCTGTACAACTTCTCCGCCCGCTTCCACGAGGTCAATCTGACGCTGAATTTCAAATGCGATTGCACGTTCCACGTTTCGGAATGAGTTCATGTTTTTCAGCTCGGTACGGGTGCCGAGCTCTTCCTGGCCGCGGGGACGAATCGAAACGTTTGCATCGCACCGGAGACTACCCTCCTCCATATTTCCGTCACAAATTTCAAGATATTGAACAATCTGCTTGATTTTGGTCAGGTAAGCATACGCTTCCTGAGGTGTTCGCAAATCCGGTTCAGATACAATTTCAATCAGCGGAGTTCCGGCTCTGTTCAGGTCAACCAGTGTATGATAGGGATCCTGGTCGTGAATTGATTTACCGGCATCCTCCTCCATGTGGATTCGAGTCAGCCCGATTATTTTATCATACTCTTCAAGTTCAATGTGGATCTCGCCATCGTAGCAGATGGGTGTTTCGAACTGGGAGATCTGGTACCCTTTCGGGAGATCCGGATAAAAATAATTTTTTCGTGCAAAAATGGATTTTTCAGCAATTTTGCAATCGGTTGCAAGCCCCATCCGGATAATGTACCGCACTAGGTTTTCATTCAATACCGGCAATGTGCCCGGGTGACCAAGACAGAGCGGTGTGACCTGTGAGTTGGGCGCTCCGCCATATTGTGTGGATACGGGGGCAAACGCCTTACTTTCAGTTAATAACTGCGCGTGAACTTCAAGGCCGATAACAGCCTCGTACTTAGAATTTGCAATCGTCGACATAGAGTTGATTTGGACGGTTGAGTCGGTTTATATATTTGATCGGTGTGAAGATAGGAAAGTATTTACACAAAATAAGTGTTCAAATAGAATCCGCATGTTTGCCTCAATTTCATAAAAAAGTTTAAAATAGTATCGATTTTCAGCAAAATATTTAGATAAATGAAATAATTTTAGTAATTATTAAGACACCGCAAACAATCGGAGATCTTATGGTAACAAAAATACTAAAGCTCGCAGTAGCCGTTGCCCTTCTTCCACTTCTTTTGCACTCCCAAAACAGGCAAGGCGTTTATTTGAAAGTCGATTACCTAACAGTCGACCATACCCAGCTCACGGAATTTAAAAACAGCATCATTCCGCAACTCGAAGAACACAAAAATGAACGAATCTCATCCGGTGATATCGATTCCTGGGTGATTTATCGTGTGCTTTATTCTGGAAGCGGTTCCAATCATTATAATTATGTGAGTATAACCTCAGCTCCATCAATCGGATCTTTTGATGAACTGAATACCAATAAGTCGGATCTGCTTCTTACGTTCTCAGAACGGGATATGTACCAGTTAATGAAATCTGAACTTTGGACGGTACGAAACAGCCTGGTAAATCAAATGACCGAAACTCCCAGCAATTTTTTGATGATGGATTACATGCACGTACGCATGGGGCGTGAACTTGAATACCAGATGCTTGAGGATGAGGTTGCAAAACCGCTCCATGAACGAAGAATGGATCGGGAAATCATGGAGGCTTGGGAAATGTACCAGCTTGTAGCTCCCGGCGGATTAGAATACGGATACAATTTTGCAACTGGAAATTACTTCACCAAGCTTGAACATATTGAATTTGGGTTTAATGAAGAGCTGATCCGCAGCCAGAATCCAAATGTAAACCTCATGGAGTTTTTTGAACACATTTGGTCAACCCGTGATCTTGTGCGAAGTGAGATATGGCAGAGAATCGGGTATGTGACTGAAGATGAACCGTATAACTAAATCAGAATCAGCCGTAACTGCTCAGAGTTAATATGGCAGACCATTTATCCGCCTTGCAATCTGGAAAAACCAACCCAATTCAAGAACTTGGGAATAGCCCTGAACGTTCTGCCCAGACCGTATGTAACTCATTTTGTGTATCCACTGCTATTATTGTGACTCCCAATAACCCGGTTTACGTTTTATATGTTTGATAGCATTAATTGTGACTATATATTCGTTTAGGTATAGTTAAGTATCCATTTTTCGTACCCCGGGCATAAAAGTAATGTTCTTAGAAAAACAAACACTCTATTTATCGGATAAAACAATGCGTGCAACTATAAAGTGGAGTATCTGCTTACTCTTCATCAGTTATATGATAGGCTGTTCTGAGTTATTTGATTCTGATTCAAAAAATAAAGAAATGTTGTTAGTTGCCCTGGAAGATTTTTCCATCAAATCCGATCAAGAAGTATATAATATAGATCAAGAAGATAGTCCTCTAAAAATTACATATTCGTATATCAATAAGGGAAATCAAAATTTCTATCCTGGTTCATGCCTCGGCGTTCCCTCAGATGTCCTTGAAAAGCTCGTTGATGGTGAATGGATTATTGCTTATTCCCCCGTTTGTCCTGATATACTTCGTTCTCCAATCAAAATAGAGCCGGTTAAATCTTATGAGGCTGCCATACATTTATCCCCATCAATATGGGATCCCGAGAGTGAGGATGAATCATGGCATATAAGCGATATTGAGGGCACTTATCGTGTACGCGAGCAAGTATATGGAGAATGGAACATGAAAAAGTATGACTCAGGTAATTTGCAATCAGAGATTGTTTTTTCGAATTCATTCGTAATTAAAAAAAATCTATGATGTGATATAGACGTTTTACCTCTTTCTATAACTTCTTTATTCTACTGAGGTTACCTGACAAAAAAGGGGTTTCCTCATCCATTTTCTGTATGAACCCCCAGTCCATCTTATCCTAATACAGGTGCCTCCTAAAAAAACCGATGCGATCTGTCTTCACCATGGAATATTGAGTTCTTAAGGAGCGATTATATTAATGGAAAAGTTAGTACTACATGTTTCATAACGTAATCCCATAAAGCTGCTGGGTGATGCAGTGAATGCTGCCCTGCCCCCAAACAAGG
This sequence comes from Rhodohalobacter sp. SW132, assembly GCF_003390325.1. Lineage (NCBI taxonomy): Bacteria > Pseudomonadati > Balneolota > Balneolia > Balneolales > Balneolaceae > Rhodohalobacter > Rhodohalobacter sp. SW132. The sequence continues at coordinate 516,289 of NZ_QUOK01000002.1, forward strand.
TCTGAACACGGTATTCCTTCAATCACTCTGCCAGGAAAAAGTTCAGAAAAGAGCTGAACCATCTTCTGGTCACTTTTTTCATCATATAACGGCAGCAGAACAGCTCCGTTTGCGATATAAAAATTTGCATAACTCGCCGGAACATGATCTGAACCATCCACGGTAGGATCGGATGTGCGGGTGTCGGGCAGCGAAATTTCATGGATTTCAAGCGGATTTCCGTCGATATCACGGGCTGAACGGAGTATCTCCAGGTTTTCCTGCAGAATTTCATAATTTGGCCCGGAAGCATCATCCGTTACAGAAGAGACAATTGTATTTTTGTCGGTAAATCTCGTCAGATCATCAATATGTCCGTCTGTGTCATCCCCTTTCAGACCTGCTTTTAGCCAGATCACTTTTTCCGCACCAAGATAGTGCGCCAGTTTATCCTCAATCTCTTCCTTTGATAGTTCCGGATTACGGTTTTTATTTAGTAAAACGCTCTCAGTCGTTATAAACAAACCTTCACCGTTTGTTTCAATAGCTCCGCCTTCCAGCACCATTCCGGGGGTTAATTTTGATAAAGAAAACATCCCGGTAATTTTTGCAGGGATTTTATTGTCGTCACTCCAGGGTGCATACTTTCCTCCCCAGGAGTTAAACTCCCAGTCTGTAATCAGAAACGAATCATCATTCAGATCCTTCACAAAAATAGGTCCGCTGTCTCTCGCCCAAACATCATTCACAGGGGTAACAACAATGCGCATTGTATGTTTGCAGGAACTGAGATCTCCGAGTATTTTAATCGCCCGCTGTTTTACCGGTTCGCTATTCACAAACAACAAAACCGGTTCATATTTCAAAAGTGTGGTTATTATGGAGTGATATATCTTTTCCACAGCTTCCAGTCTTTTTTCGGGCCAGGTATCTCTGTTGTGGGGCCATATCAGCATAGTAGCTGAATGATGCGACCATTCAGCCGGCATCCTGTATTTTCTGTTCAGATTGGATTCAGCCATTACATCCTGTTTCGTATGGCATATCTGCCTGTGATGAATTTGTATGATACAAAGGAAATTTAAACAGAGATTGGGAAGATTCGTAACGCTTCTTCAATTTCAAAAACCTCGTATCAGGAGGTTTATCACGAATGGCATCCCCGGAGCCGGCTGATGGATGGCACTCATCCTTCAGACCGCAGAAACAGCGTGCAGACGGGACAGAAATGCCCCGAAGTGATGCCTGCGGCGCAAAGCTTACTATCAAAGAATAAATCGCACCCCGCCAGTCAGCACAAATTGACTCCCGCCAAGCAGTGTCGCTTTTGGTTCGCCATACACAACAAGATTTCCTATTCGAATTTCAAGTCCTGCACCGATATTCAATCCATATTTCCGGGTGTCGGGATTACCCAAATCACGTTCCACACGCCATCGCTGATCACTGCCTGACGTATTTGACACATTGATACCGCCAAGCCCGTATATTGTTAACCCTCCTCTGTTTCGCACAAAGTAATGAACATTGAAATTCAGTTCACTTGCATTTAATTCACGTTCACCAATCAGGTAATGGGTGTAGTCTACACCACCTCTGAAGTCTTCGGTTACGGTATAATAGATCTGCCCGGTTAAACCAAATTCAGAATTTCCCAAAAAACCGGTACTTGTACCCTGGGTTAAGCCAACGCCAAATGTTATATCTCCAGGATTGGTAACAAGTATCGAATCTTCTAAATTCTGAGCTTGTGCGCGCTCGTTTATACTAAACAGTAAAAACAGAGTAATTGCACCGGTTAAAATGATTAAAAGTGATTTTTTCATGATAAATAGCTTTTCATTAGGATTGGTTACAATATGCGTGATGTACTATGGATAACTTACCATATCATACAACACATGGTTCAGACATAAAGGTTCCTCTCTATTGTAAATCTTTCTGTATCAAACAGATGTAAATAAAAAAGGCCCCGAAGGACCTTTTTTGTGCTCATAAAATGTAGTTTTTTTCAATCCTATTTCACCAACATCATTCGACGTGTCAGGTTCATCCCGTTGTCCAGTGACAGCCTGTAGATATACATTCCGCTGGAGAGGCTCGATGCATCGAATGTCACTGCATGATTTCCGCCCGTAAACGACTGACGGTTGGCGAGAGTTGCCACTTCACGTCCCATCACATCGTACACCTTCAGAGTTACGTCAGATCGCTCCGGCAGCGTAAATGAGATATTGGTCGTTGGGTTAAACGGGTTTGGGTAGTTTTGATCCAGTGTCACCTGGGTCGGGTTCTCCGCGAGAATTTCATCTTCCACACTCACAAGACTGCGGCTGAAATCAAACCGGGTCCAAACGGGGGCGTGATCGGATGTGGTTGAGATGAAACTTCCGATATAGTTCGGATTTTCCACCCGCTGAGCGCCATCAATATGATCATCAATGAGATCATTTGTAACGGTGATGTGGTCAAGCATACTCCTGAATGTACCGGCAATGTAGGATGCAAACCCGCGAGCTTCCAGATCGTACGTAATCGTGTAGTAATTCTCATCATCTACAAAATTTTGATAAGGTGACTCCCGGTTCTCAAACGTGGCAGTGACCAGGCCATCATTGTAATCTCCAATAAAGATCACATTATCCTCTGTTCTGAAATCATCGAGATACTCTTTCATGCGGGTGGATGCCATCACTCGCCGGTCATATGACTCTTGATCTGATATCGCCTTGGCATGTGTATTATAAGCCCGAATTCGACGGGTAACGTCGTTCACGGTTGCATCAAATTCAAACCATAACGGCAGCCTGAATGCCCAATCGTACGCATCTTGATTTGTTACGTGCTCTCCGCTATCAACCTTCTGAATCACGTCTGTTCTGTAGATATAGGCCATTTTTTGAGTTTGAGTGATATAATCCGCCCAAAATCCATCGTATCCTTCGAGGCTGTCCACCAGTGCAAAAAACCGCTGTTCATCGGCAATTTCCTGAAGCGCATACAGGTCCGCATCGATCGTACGAATCACTTCAATCACATTATTCATCTGCAGATCCAGGTCATCCGGTCCGTTTCCGGAGTTACCAAACCACTCAATATTCCAGGTAACAACATCAAAGGTCTGATCTTTAGAAATATCATCTCCAACAGGTTCATACACTTCAATGGCAATATCTTCACTATCGCGGGGTTTCAGCTGATATGTGCCTGAAAAGCGATCAATCACACCGGTAATTTCAATGACTTCCGTTGGAATTGAAGCATTTACAAGATCAGTTGCATTTTGGTCAATTCGCAGTTGTCCGTTATCGGTTGGGTCGGTAATTTCATAATTCTGACCACCCTGGAATACTCCATCGTCAGTAAAACTCACGGCATTAACAGTAACAAGCTGAGATTCGTACCCTCCGGCATTCATATCTGCAAGGGTGATCACTTGTGGTTCTATTTCAACGGGATCTGTGTCAATAATATCAAACGAGATATCAGAGTCCCCATCATGGGCAGCAATTTGCATTAAAAAAGTGCCTTGATTTGAACCGGTAGGATTAAATTCCGTAACAGGACCTGTTACGACTACAGAGTCTCCTCTTTGGACAGCAGAGTGCATCGGTACATAATAAACAGCAATTCCTGCAGTTTGATCCTGGATAAACACGGGGCCTGAAAACTCATCAGCAACCGTAACACGTCCTGAAACCGTAACACGGGTTCCAAAATCAAGTTCACGCGCAGAAGCAATTGTGGAGATATCATCTTCTGAAACCGATGTACCGCTTACATGAATTGTAAATTCAGGTGTGCTGGGATCATTCGTAGAGATCGTTAACGCATCCACGAAATCACCAACAGATTGTGGTTCAAAAGCAATGGTAAAGGTTTCAGTTTCGCGTGATGCGATTGATCCTTCAAGGCTTGAAACGGAAAATGCCTGCCCGTCAGATAACGTAACCTCTTCAATTTCAAGGTCAGGAACTCCGTTATTGGTAATTTGCAGTTCAACGGAGCGGGAAGATCCGATCGCGGTAGATGAAAACTGAATCTCTTCGTTATCCGATACGGTATCATTTCCTCTGCGCACAGAAATGGTTGGGTCGTCAGATAACTCAATAAATGGCTCGATCAATATATCATCGACATTGACCCGGTTGCCCTCTTTTTTTTCAATTCTAAATCGAATATCTCCTGTCTCCTCAACCAGAACATTGTACTCCTCAAGCGTATCAGAAAGGGTAAACTCATCACCAATTGCAGACCAGTTCCCGCCTGAATCAGTTGAATAGTAAACTTGTAATACACCACCAACATCATTAGAAAAACCGGAATTAGAAGCTAAAAACTGGAAACCTGAAGCTCCATCCGGGAAATCAAAATTCATTTGAATATACCCTCGAATACGGACAGACTGATTTCCATTTTTTCGATCTCTTTCATCGGTTCCAATCAGAGCATCATCTAAATACCAGGTACCTGAAGCAAAATCTGTAGTGCCAGCAGCATAACTGTTCTTAGTCCCATCTTCAAAATCCTCAAACAGCTGTCCAAAGGCTAGAGCTGTAAGCGTAAAACTAAATATCGTGAGTAGTAGTAACCTTTTTATCATATTGTGAGCTTATTTTTATAGATCGTGTGCGGCATTTTGTTCACCGTGTGATGTTTTCACCTGCGCACCGCAGTTCTTCGAGACTCGAAACATACGGAATTAAATGTCAAATGGTGTGACTTCTGTGTTAACAGGCTGCGCATAATTACCAAAACTTCTCTTTTTCTTTTAGCTGTTGAGGGGATATATTCCACGCATAATTTGATCTGATTGGATACAATACGTTTACTATGATAAATGAGCCATGGTTTGTGCCCGCCAACGTCGGCTGGATTGAAGTTGTTTGTGGCGGAATGTTCAGCGGTAAAACTGAAGAGCTGATCCGAAGGGCTAAACGCGCCCATATTGCCGGACAAAAAGTGGTAATTGTGAAACCTGCCATGGATAACCGGTATAGCGAAACCGATATCGTATCTCATAACGAATCTGCCCTTCCCGGAATCCAGGTGGATACCGCCGACCAGATCATCCTTCTCACATCGTCCGCCAAAGTGGTCTGTGTATTGATGAAGCCCAGTTTTTTGATGACCGCATTATTGAGGTAGCCAACACCCTGGCCAACGACGGCAAACGGGTGATTATCGCCGGACTCGACATGGATTTTGAAGGCAAACCGTTTGAACCGATGCCCCAGCTCCTGGCCATTGCCGAATATGTAACCAAACTGCACGCCATCTGCGCCGAAAGCGGCGTGATGGCAAACTACTCCCAGCGTATTGTTCAAAACGAAGACCAGGTGCTCGTTGGCGAAAAAGATGCCTATGAACCCCGTGCACGACACTGTTTCCGTCCGCCATCAGATAAAAAACGCGGAACGACTCTCCCTCCTCTTGTACCGGCAGAATCCAAACAAATCACAGAACAAGATAAATAATCGTCTATGAATATTATTCACGGCATTTTTGGGATGATCGGTCTGATCGGTATAGCCTGGCTGTTCAGCAACAATAAAAGAAATGTAAACTGGAACCTGGTGGCCCGGGGGATGGCACTGCAGATTGGGCTCGGTATTTTTATCATTAAGGGATCTGACATGGGAGAGTTTTTTGCCCCGCTCGGATGGCCTCAATGGGTTTTCAGCCAGATCAGTTCATTTTTTGTGCTGCTGCTGGGGTACACAACCGAGGGAGCTCGCTTTATTTTTGGTGATCTCGCTCTGAGTCCCGGCATGGAAGGCAGCATGGGTTCATTTTTTGCGTTCCAGGTTCTGCCGACAATCGTATTTTTTGCTTCCATCACCACCATATTATATCACTACGGCATCCTGCAGAAAATTGTGGCCCTCATGGCCAAAGGGATGCGAAAACTGATGGGCGTTTCCGGTGCGGAATCTCTGTCGGTAACGGGTAACATTTTTGTGGGACAAACGGAATCGCCCCTGCTGATTAAACCATTTATCGAAGGGATGACCCGCTCGGAGCTTCTGGCGGTGATGACCGGCGGAATGGCTACCATTGCGGGTGGTATCATGGCCGTATACATTCAGATGCTCGGCGATACCTACGCTATGGTAAATGAAGTAAGTATTGAATACGCCCGGCAGATGTTTGCTGAACAGCTTTTGGGCGCAAGTATTATGGCAGCCCCGGGAGCCCTCGTTATCGCTAAAATATTCTATCCGGAAGATAAAACTCCCGAAACGATGGGAGATATTGAGGCGGACGTCGAACGCCCGGATGAAAATGGAATCGAGGCGGCCGCTTCGGGTGCTACCGAAGGTTTGAAACTGGCCCTGAATGTTGGTGCTATGCTGCTCGCTTTTATAGCCATCATTGCGATGATCAACTCCTTTTTGAGCTGGTTTGGTGATGCAACCACACTGAGTTCCATCATTCCAGCTGATGACTTTACGCTGGATACCATCCTGGGGTGGCTTTTTGCCCCGGTTGCACTGCTGATTGGAATTCCGCTGGAGGATGTTTTAGCGACTGGCGGTTTGATGGGAATCAAAATCGTATCCACTGAATTTATCGCCTACCTGGGTCTGCTCGAACTGATTGAACAGCAGGCGATCGAACCAAAAACCATTGCGATGGCCACTTTTGCCCTGTGCGGATTTGCCAACTTCGCATCTATTGCCATTCAGATTGGCGGTATTGGCGGACTGGCTCCCGGAAGAAAAGCCGAACTGGCGGAATTTGGTATTAAAGCAGTTATCGCCGGTTCCATCGTGAACCTGATGAATGCAGCGATAGCGGGAATTTTATTCTGATCCTGCCTTTCTGAAACATTTCCCGTACATTCATGATTCATGTTTTTGACCTGATGCACATAATCAACAGGAACTCTGTACGTTTAGCATCACAATTAAATTTTGCTGACAACGGGTTCTTAAAAAATGTCGGATGTGGCATCAAAACTGAAACGTAGGTTGGGGTGTCATCAGATAAGTTTTAAGAAAACTCGTTTTGGCAAAATCATAGTACTTACTTTTTTTTATTCGTCATTTAACCTTAATCAACCGTTTCGAATCAAGCTCTAATGAATCGAATCCATTTATTCGCACTTCTTCTGGCGGCTGCATTCTTGAGTTCAGCCTGTTCTTCTACATCAAACACTTCCTCCTCCCAGCAACCTGACCCTGAGGATATCGTAGCTACGATCGGGAATCAGCCGGTTTTAATTGATGATCTCATCAGTTACTACGAACGGAACAACATGGAAACTGACTATACGGTGAAAGACCTCCGGGAATTCTTACCCTATTATGTAGAATATAAACTGAAACTGGCATACGGTGAAAAAAACGGAATGCTGGAGGATCCTGAAATACTGAGCGAATATGAGACCTATTCACGGCAGGCAGCACTATCCTACTGGCTCGAAAATGAAATCCGTCAATCGATGGTCGATCAGTTTATTGAGCGAAGCCGGTATGAATTAAAATCCAGCCACGTGCTGATTCAGCTCAATGAAAACAGCAGGCCGCACGAGGTTGAAGAAGCGCTGGTGAATATTACAGAAGCCCGTGACAAATTTTTGAATGGAGAAGCCACAATGGAGGAGCTGGATGCCGATTACTCCAGCCGTGTACAAGGCCGTTCTGTTGGGGGTGATCTGCCGTGGTTTTCTGCCGGAGTGACCGTAAAACCCTTTGAAGACGTTCTTTTTTCACTGGAACCCGGAGAACTCTCAGAACCGGTACGAACACAATTTGGCTACCACATTATCTACCTGGAAGAGAAACGGGAACGAACTCCCGACCGAATGACGAGCCACATCTTCTTCCGCAGCAATCGTGATAATCTATCTGCAGAGGAACTCTCAAACCAGGCGTATGAAGCACTTCAGGCAGATGAGTCGTGGAATGATGTTGTCACGGAATACAGTCAGGACGGAGCCTCCGCGAACCGGGGCGGTGAGATCGGATGGGTCGGTTACGGGAGCCAGTTTGCACAAGATTTTGTTGAAACGGTAATTGCCATTAATCCGGATCTGCCTTTTTCCGAACCGATTCAGACCGATTACGGCTACCATATTTTTAAAATAGATTCGGTTCGCACATTTGATAGTGAAGAGCAGCTGCGGGATGAGTTTACAGAGCGATTCCGTGACCTGCCGCGTGCTTCAGCCAGCCGTGAACAGGTATTTGAACACCTTGCAGACATTGGTCAGTTTACCCTGAACGATGATACATCCGATCAGCTGCGCAGCTCATTTTCTGCAGCGGATACCACCTCGCTTACTCAAATGAATCTGTCCGGCGACCTCCGGCAGGCACCCCTCGTATCTTTTGAAGGTCAAACCTACACTACCGGAGATTTTCTGAACTGGCTGATCGAAACGGATTCAAACCGACGGGCAAACAATTTTTCAGCAATCTGGTTTGATCTCTATGAAAACCACATCATTGAGGAGCACCTGGTGAAGATGACCCGTGAACATTTTGAGGATTTTGATGATGAAATTGCCGGTTTCCTGAACGGGCTTGTTGTTTTCCAAATCAGTGACGATAACATATGGAACGCACAAACTGCAGATACGACTGCACTCCAGGCGTATTTTGAAGAAAACCGTGAAAATTATCAATTTGGCGAGCGTTACGATTATACCATGGTGTCATCAACATCAGACAGTACACTGCAGGTTGCAATGGACCGGATCCGTTCGGGAGAAAACCCTCTCGACCTTACCGAAGAGTTCGAAAGACTTTTTGTTGCTCGTGATTCCGTTGCCTCGCCTGCAGAAGAAATTATTGAGCAGATTGATCAGCTCAGTCCGGGTGAAATCTCCGAAGCATTTCGATACAGAAACCGGAATTCTCACCTTATCTTTAACCAGATGCTGGAACCGCGTCAAATGGCGTTTGATGAAGCATTCTATCGTGTAAGCAGCGATTATCAGCCGGTACGCGAGGAGCAGTTCCTGGCAAAGCTCCGGGATGAATTTCCAGTTGAAACGTTCCCGCAACGAATCCGTTTATCTCATACGCAATGAAACCGTTTCACAGCATACTATTCGCAATATTTATAACGGCTGTATTTGTCGGCGGCTGTCTTCCGGACAGCGAAACGGATGAATCTGCCGTTATTGCATCCGTGGGCGGAGAAGAGCTTACCCTGGAATCGGCCCTTCGTCAGATTCCGGAAATTGCACTTCGTGAAGATACGCTTCAGGCAATTGAATCATTTAAAAGCCAATGGATCAATTCAAAAGTCACCGAAAAAGAGGCACGCAGACTTCAGCTACAAAATAATGCTGAATTCAGGGAGCAACTGAATAGAATGGAGCGTCAGCTTATGGAAGATATGCTCAAACAATATGTACTTTCCGAGCATGAAGAGGAGCTGAATGTTTCGCGTGATGAAGCTCAGGACTATTTCCAGGCCAACAGGGATCGTTTTGTTCTGGATGAGAGGCACATTCGGTTTCGGCACATCACCACAAATACCCGCACAGAAATAGATAATGCCAGAAGTGATTTGATGAGAGGGGTAGAATGGGAACGGGTTTTGGAAAGTTACAGCGTCAATCCCGACCTTCAATTGCGGGAATCCACACAATTCTGGCCTTATTCCATGGCCGTTGCTGATATACCGATGTTAAATCGTTATCTTGGCGTGATTGGGATCTCTGAGATCTCCCCGATTCACCTGTACCGCGGTCAATATCACTTTGTTCAGCTTCGGGAAGTGCGAAACGAAGGCGATCATCCTGATTTCGAATGGCTGATTCCTCAAATACAGCAATGGCTGAAGCTCGAAAAATCGCAAAGAATAACCAACGCTTTTATACGTAATCTTTACCTGCAGGCAGAATCGAATAACGAAATTGAACGACTTGGCAGTAACGAAACCCGATCTGCATTGATGGACTTTTACTCTAATACCGAATCCAATTAAACTCATGAAATTACTCAAATCTTCACTCCTGCTTATCATTGTTTCAGCAATAACCGCAGGCAGTGCCCTTTCGCAGCAACAGGTGGCAGACAAAATCGTAGCGATCGTCAACGACCGGATCATTCTGAAATCTGATGTTGACAACGAAATACGCCAGTATATGCAGCAGGCCCAGCTTGATGACCAGGAAGTTAACTTTTCTGAAGAACTCTGGTACTCCGCTCTCGAGTCGATGGTTGATAATTATGTAATGCTCGAAAAAGCTGAACTCGACTCCGTTGTAGTTTCGGATGATATGGTGAACCGGGCGATGGACGACCGCATTCAGCAAATGGTCCGCCAGGCAGGAAGTGAGGAGGCGCTCGAACGCGCTTTGGGAAACAGCATTATTCAAATCCGTGAGGAATACCGGGAGATGTTCCGGGAGCAGATGGTAACCCAGGAACTCCAGCGCCAGAAGATGGCGGGCGTTGAGATTACACGGCCGGAAGTTCGGGAATTTTTTGAAGCTATTCCGGAGGATCAGCTTCCAACCATTCCTGAACAAGTAGAGCTCTCACAAATTGTAGTCGTCCCCCCGGAGCTTGACGATGCCAGGAATGTGGCTCTGCAAAAAGCTGAAGCACTTCGCGATTCAGTTGTGAATCACGGCCGCGATTTTGAAGAGATGGCACGCCTCTACAGCGACGGACCCTCTGCCCCGCGCGGCGGTTTGCTGCCTATGATGCCGCTGGGTGACCTGGTATCCAACTACTCTGCCGCAGCTGCTGCGCTCGATCCGGGTGAGATTTCCGAAGTGGTTCGTACCGAATTCGGATATCACGTTATTCGTCTCAATCAGCGACAAGGCGACCGGATTGAAACCAACCATATTCTCATTGAAATTGATGATTCAAGTGTTGATGAAGAGTTTGCCATCAACAAACTGGAAACATTACGCGACAGTGTGATAAACCACGGAAAGAGATTCAGAGATCTCGCCCGTGTGCACTCCGATGATGACGCCACCGGCTCTATGGGCGGACGTATTATCAACCAGCAAACCGGTGAGCGGCGTATGGCCATCAGTCAGCTTGAGCCTTCACTCTATAGAATTGTTTTGTTACTGGATGAAGAGGGGCAAATTTCAGAACCCCGCCCGTTCACGATGCCGAGAAACAATCAGCGGGCGTATCGTATTGTGCGTCTCGACCGGCATATCCCAGAGCATATCGCAAATTTAGATGATGATTACGAGCAGATTCGTAATATCGCTCTTCAGCAAAAACAGATGCGCGAACTAAGCAAATGGCTGGAGGAGATGCGTGAAGAAGTGTATGTTGAATACAAAATTGAGATGCCCGACGATATCGAGCCGGAAAGGGATATGATGCTCCCTGATGAAGCACCAGTGGGGGCTGAATGAGCAGTAACGTTCCCCAGGATCCAAAAGCAGCAGCAGAATTTTTCGAGACATCATTTAACCGGATAAAAACAGAGATCGCTAAAACCGTTGTCGGGCAGCATGACGTCGTTGAACAACTGCTCATAGCGCTCTTTTCACGGGGTCACTGTGTTCTCGTTGGTGTGCCGGGGCTGGCTAAAACGCTGCTTATTCAGACCGTAGCCCAAACGATGAACCTCTCCTTCAACCGCGTGCAGTTTACTCCCGATCTGATGCCGGGCGATATCACCGGTACGGAAGTGATTGAGGATAACAAGAATACCGGCCAGAAATCATTTCGTTTTATCAAAGGACCGATTTTTGCGAACATTGTGCTGGCGGATGAGATTAACCGAACCCCTCCTAAAACGCAGGCTGCTCTACTTGAAGGGATGCAGGAAGCGACGATAACTGCATCAGGCAACCGGTACGATCTGGATCTCCCCTTTTTCGTACTGGCCACACAAAACCCGATTGAACAGGAAGGAACCTATCCCCTGCCGGAAGCACAGCTTGATCGCTTCATGTTTAATATCTGGCTCGATTATCCCTCTTTTGATGAGGAGATCCAGATCGTATCGCAAACCACAGCACCGCGTAAATCGGAGATTCTGTCGATTCTGGATAAAACACAGATCCTTGAACTGCAGGACCTGGTTCGCCAGGTTCCGGTACCAGATCATGTTCTCAAACAGGCCGTAAAGCTGGTCACGATGACCCGGCCGGGACGTGATGAGTCTTCCGATTTTGTAAACCAGTATCTCGGCTGGGGAGCCGGGCCGAGGGCTTCGCAATACATCATCCTCGGTGCAAAAACCCGCGCACTTTCCCGCGGCCGGTACAATGTTGAAATGGAAGATCTTAAAGCGCTGGCCGTTCCCGTGCTGCGTCACCGTATCGTAACCAACTACGCCGCAGAAGCAGAGGGAATTTCTACCGTTGATGTGATACATAAACTACTCGAATCTTTGTAAACGATCAGGGTTAAGGCATGGCCACCTTTTTATTCCAGGGATTTAACCCGATCATCCCACTCTTCATTTGGGTGCTGATTCTCCTCGTCTGTTTTGGGGTTTCCTGGTGGAGTTACTCCTATCTTGAATCAGTGAAACCCGTTAAAAAGTGGAGTTTGATCGCGCTTCGGGGAACCGTGTTTGCAATCCTTGCGATGATCTTGCTGAACCCGTTTTTCATCGACAGAACCGTTGACCGGTCCAGCCCGCTAATCAACATCTACCTCGATAACAGCCAGAGCCTTACCGTCGAACGGGGTGAGTATGCCGGGGAAGAGTCCTACGAACAGATACGAGAAGAGATCTTTAACCAGCTGGATGATTCCTTCGACTATAATCTCTACCTGTTCGATAGAACCGTATACGAAGGTTCCGAAGTTACGGCCGATGGTGCTGTAACCAACCTTCAATCGGTTGTTGACCATAAACTGGAAAATCAGCAGTCTGCCGTCGCTTCCCTCCTGTTCAGTGATGGAATCTACACCCAGGACCGAAACCCGATTTTTTCCGCACAAAATCTCTCATCCCCCATTTTCACCATTCCTGTTGGAGATACCACAGAAGTACAGGATGTTTTGATCGCAGATATTGAGTACAACTCCGTTTCATACACCCAAACCGAACAGCAGTTCAGAGTTCAGGTTCAGCAGGAAGGGTTTGAGGGAGAGTCAGTCACAGTACAGTTTCTGAAAGATGGAAATCTTATAGATAGCGAAGAAGTTGCATTTCCGGAGTCGGTATCCAGCCACACCGTAAGGTTTTCAGACCGGCATGAAGAAGAAGGGTTTTTTGATTATGAGATCAACATCCCGGGGCTTGAAGGAGAATTTACCCTGCAGAACAACCGGGAACGGTTTACGGTTGAAGTGATCGATGAAAAAACGAAAATCGTTTCGCTTTCTTTTGAAATCCATCCGGATGTGGGTTCATTCCGGCGGCTGATTGCCACAGATTCGCAGAATGAGCTCATTTCTGCCACCCGTCTCGGCGGGGGAAACCTTACGGGTCAGGACCCCGCAGACCTCGATTCCGATCCCGATTTGATCATTCTTCACGGGCTGCCTGAACCGGGCGATCCGCTACTGGAGTGGGTAGAATCAATGGATAACGTTCCGGTGATATACTTTCTGTTGCCGGCTTCCCAGCAGCGTCATGTTAGACTGGACGAGAGAAATTTCTTAACCTTTAGCTATGAAAATGCGCGTCAGGCACTGCTTGACATACATCTTATGCAGGAACTTGAGCCGTACAGCCATCCGCTGCTTGAATTCTCTGCCCAGGATTATCGTCGGTTTCCAACTCTTAAAACCCACCGTTCTGATCTATCTACATCACCACTTTCAGAAACCCTTTTTACAGGTGAATTTCAGCGGGAAGCGACCGGCATCCCGGTCATTGTAACCGAAGCGGCCGGATCAAGACGACTCGCCGGCGTTCACGCATTTGGATGGCACCGTTTCGAAACCACAGCGAACGAAACCGTCTCCGCTTTTTATACACAATTCTTCACCGATCTCTTCTCATGGACTGCCACCTCTCCTGATCATCGAAACCTTAACATTGAACCTGTAAAACCATCGTTTACAGAAACCGAGGACGTTGAAATCAGGGCTACTCTGGTAAATGAACGTCAGGATCCGGAAACCGATGCTACTATTGAAATTCAGATTACATCAGCCCAGGATGATGAGACCCGAAACTTTATTATGCGTCATACCGGCGGCGGCAATTACCGTGTAAATGCCGGAACACTTCCAGAAGGAGTTTACCAGATTAATGGTGAGGCGGTAAAAGGCGATCGCAATATGGGAGAAGATCAGGCACGGTTTGATGTGAGCCGATCGATGGTGGAATTTGTAAATACGCAAAGAGATGATCAGCTTCTTCAGCAGCTTGCCGTTCGATCAGGCGGGGAATTTCTTCAGGACTTATCTCTTGAACCCCTCTACAACTATTTACGTGAAAACGAGCTCGATCAAGCCGTAGAAACCACCCGGGAAGAGACCCGATACCTGAGCAACCACCCGTTTTGGTTTATTCTTGCTATTCTGCTGCTTGCCGTTGAGTGGATTTTACGCCGGACGATCTCGCTGCCGTAATAGCTGTTTGATATTTGGTGAAAACAAACCGACGACTCTGGACTGATGACGGACGATTTCCAACTCTAATCAAAAATCAAACTTTGGACGTGCCATGATGCGGCATCTTTCGTCCAGGTTCAAAACTTTAAGCTCACGCCAGTGATAAAATGCTGTTTTATGCGAAGTCGGGAGATCACGGATTTGGATCCGCGATGACGTGTGAGTAGAACGTGCCATTGTAATAACTTCTGGCCTTATCGGTTCGTTTTTTTGGATGGTTAGGTTTACCGGTTCGGTGAACTGGGGTACTGAGTAAGGCACGGTACTAAGTGCTCTCGGTTCGGCGAACCGAGGTACGTAGTCTCGCACGGTTCGGCGAACCGGGGTACATCAATAATTAAATCGCTGCCGGGTATAGGATCTCACATTTTCGCCATCCTGGCGGGCTGGGCGAAATCTCCATTGAAGAGCGGCGCGCAGTACAGCATCCATCAAACCGTGTTCGATGAATGGCAGAACTTCGTAATCGTCTCCATTCGAGTATTTTCGAATTTCAACGATAGACGCTTCCTCCACCGTACCGTTTTCATCCACGAGGAAATTAACAATCATTTCGATATTTCCACGAAGTTCGGCCGGAACTCCTGCCGGGGTACTTGCTTCAACAATTCTGACCACCGTTGGCGGAATTTGCGGATTTGATACTATGGTTGCTTCTTCCCCTTCAAACGCCGTACCCTGTCCCGGTTCAAGATCAGGCATTTCCGGTACGTCCAGGTCGAGGTCAATATCCAGTTCAATCTCGATGATTTCATCACTGGGAACAGGCTGGGGCACCTGCGGACGCGGTGGCGGCGGAGGTGATGATCGCTGCTGGGTGATCTGAATTTCATCAATCAATACCTGTTCACGCGGAGCATCCAGGAAGAGTATTTCAGGCTCGTATTCAAACTGTGGCCAGAACCTGATCAGCAGAATAAAAAAAAGCTGTACTACAACCACAGCCATCAGGAAGCGGTTTACGTACCCCGATTCAGTTAATTTTTTTTGTGCTTGTTTTTGTCGCAAATCTGCGTGATCGTTTAGGTGTGCGTGAGCTGGGAACGTCTGAAACAATTGGCCTTAGCGACCATACTTGCTGTGATTATTTATATTGAAATCGGGCAATGGGTGACAAAAGTAATAAACGTATCATCCTCGATACAATTATCATAAAATACGGAGAATTAAACAGAAGCCCTTACAAAACCATTGTTCTCTGCCAGTCTGTTTTCCGCTTCTGCCCGTGTGCTATTAGTCAGGATCATAACCAGTGCGGTTTTCACATGTCCGTCTGTTTCCATCAGAATATTTTCGGCTGTTTCGTACGTACAATCCGTCAGAAGCATAACGATTCGTTTGGCTCTTTCTTCTAATTTTTTATTACTCAGCTGAAGATCCACCATCACATTTTCATAAACTTTCCCCAGACGGATCATCGCACCTGTACTCAGCATATTCAGAACCATTTTCTGTGCCGTTCCGCTCTTCATTCGCGTACTGCCCATGATCACTTCAGGCCCCACAGGCACGTCGATCATGAAATCGATCTCATCCCGGATATCAACCTGGTCTGCTGATACTGTCGTAATAAACGCAGTAATTGCACCTCTCTCTTTGGCCTCCAGTACTGCTCCGTGAACGTATGGTGTTCTGCCGCTTGCCGCAAGCCCGACAACAACATCTTTATCTGTAACTTTCGCTTTTTTCACCTCCTCCCTTCCAGTAGACAGGCTATCTTCGGCCCCCTCCTGAGATACAAAAACTGCTTCTTTGCCGCCTGCAATAAATCCCTGAACAATGTCCGGGGCGGTTCCGAATGTAGGCGGACATTCCGATGCATCCAGAATCCCAAGCCGGCCGCTTGTACCCGCACCAAAATAGAGCAGGCGTCCGCCCTCCTTAATTTTCAAAGCGATGGTTTCAACAGCTTCGGCAATTACGGGAAGTTTATACTCCACCTGTTCCGCAACTTTTTTATCCTCTCTATTGATCTGTTTAACAATCTCGTAGCTGCCGGCCATATCGATCCTCATCGTCTCCGGATTGCGCTGCTCCGTGAGCAGTACACTTAACTTATCAAACAGGTCACGGTCTAATCTATTCATTTTTTTAACCGGGTTTTATCGTCTGTTACTCCACCACTGATTTACATCCGTGCCGGTCTGTTTAAGATTTCCGTTTTTACCGCTGCCCTGCGAATCTTCGTGCAGTGCAGCTACGAGTGATGCAGCAAGTGCATCCAGCTCATTCACTTTTTCAAACATAGTCTCTTTTACAGGATCGAAATGATCCTTCACAAAATGAGTATCATACTGACCGCTCGAAAATGCATCGTGTTTCAGCGTAAATTCGCAGAATGGAATTGTGGTTCGGCAGCCGCTGATCTCATACTCGTGAAGAGCGCGAAGCATTTTTTTGATGGCCAGTTTTCGCGTTGCAGAGTGTACAGAAAGTTTAGAGATCATCGGGTCGTAGTTGATGGTTACCTCGCCGCCCTCTTCAACTCCGGAATCCACACGCACTCCCGCACCGGCCGGAATTCTGTGGCGCGTAAGCGTTCCTGTACTCGGCAAAAACTGATCTGATGGATCTTCGGCGTAGACCCGGCATTCGATTGCGTGACCGTTTTTTTGAATATCATTCTGCTGAAACGGGAGCGGTTTTCCCTCCGCAATTTCAATCTGCGCCCTCACCAGATCTATTCCGGTAATCATTTCTGTAACGGGATGCTCCACCTGCAGACGTGTATTCATCTCGAGGAAATAGAATTTCTGATGTTTATCCACAAGAAATTCGATCGTCCCGGCCCCTTCGTAATTACACGCTTTGGCCGCTTTTACGGCAGCATCCGCCATCTCATCTCTGAGTTTTGACGTCAGAAGTGAACTGGGCGCCTCTTCAATCACTTTTTGATGCCTTCGCTGCACAGAACATTCCCGTTCAAACAGATGGACTGTATTTCCGTCACGATCGGCCAGAATCTGGAACTCAATATGACGCGGCTCCTCCAGGTATTTTTCAACATACACCCGGTCATCGCCAAACGCATTTCGAGCTTCAGACTGTGCCGATTTTACGCTGGCTGTAAAATCTTTCTCATCGTGCACTATTCTCATCCCTTTACCGCCCCCGCCGGCTGCCGCTTTTATCAAAACCGGAAAACCCACATTCCGGGCTACGGAAAGAGCCTTTTCCACGTCTTCCATTGCATCTTTTGTTCCCGGCGGACACGGAACGCCAGCTTTGCCCATCAGGTCACGGGCCGCCGTTTTATCCCCCATGAGGCGCATCGATTCAGCGCTCGGGCCGATGAAGATTATTCCCTCATCTTTCACACGGTTGGAAAACTCACCGTTTTCACTCAAAAACCCGTACCCGGGATGGATGGCATCCGCATCCGTCTGCTTTGCCGCACCGATTACTTTATCCATATCGAGGTAGCTCTCTGAAGACGCCGCTTCGCCTACCCAGACCGATTCATCGGCAAATTTCACATGCGGAGCTTTTGCATCCGGCGTGGAGTAGATCGCTACAGTTCGAATTCCCATCTCATAGCAGGTTCGCATAACCCGGAGTGCAATTTCACCCCGGTTCGCCACAAGAACCTTCTTAATCGTTTGCTTCATTTAGAATATGTTTGATTGTAAAGTGATGTGACCGATGAACGGTTGATTGTAAAGTGATGTGACCGATGAACGGTTCGACAGATCGCTGACGCGGCTACAAATATAAAAATTGTAACGACCATTCGTTGCGTAAATATTTGAAATGATACCCGGAATGAAAAACAACCAGCTTCTGATGAACAGTCCGAAGCAGGGTGATTGGAGAGATTATCTAAGAACCATTAAGTATCTGGCCGTTGATAAATTTTATATGGGAATCGATTCGTGTTCAAAAAATGAGCGCATTAAGTGCGGGATGATGCCCATTTTAGAGATTCGAAATTCTACGAATTCCTAAAATAAATGCTCGATGAACATGGAATCGACCAGTTTCCAGGGGTCAGAAACTTTCTCATCCCATACATAAAACTTGTGGTTGATGTTTTTCGACCAAAGCAGGTCGCTGATCTTTTCAGAGCAACCCCGAAGCGGATCATTGGAGTAGCTCAGAAGTCTGAAATCAACATCTTCAAACTGCTTTAGAATCGCCCGGTCGTTTAGATTTGGCAGAAAATCGATCGGGTTGCTAAAGTATGCAGAGTCGTCGTAGTGGCCATCCAGATAGGATTTGATATCATACATTCCGCTGATGCCGATCACTTTGTGCACCAGCTCAGGATGTTTGAGCCCGATCAGGAATGCGTAGTAGGCTCCGAGAAATGCACCGGAGAGTATCAGGTAGGAACTGCTGTTCTGTTTTCTCACAAAAGGGATCACCTCATCTGTGATGTATTGCTCGTACTGCATTTGCCGGCGAATTCTCAGCGAAGGATCTGCCTCTTTGTTCAAAAGACTTTCTTCTGCAATAGAGTCCACACAAAAGAACTGATTGTACCCCTCGTTTATCTGAACCTGGAGCGATTCAATCATACCGGTTTCTTCCCACTCACTGCAGGTACCCTCTTCGGAAGGAAAAATAATGACGGGTGCCCCGCTCGTGCCATACTTCAGAAGTTTCATCTTTTTACCGAGACTTGGACTTTTCCAGCTGTGCTCTTCCCGTTTCATACTTGATTAGTTTTTTATGATGATTTGAGTCAAGTGTTTGTTATTCATCATAAAATAGCAGAAACAAACTTCTATTGGAAGCGCTTTTCATTTATTAATGCTTAGTTATTGAATTCTAACCACAAGATGGTGAGAGCGGACTTTGGTTCAGCCGAAATCATATAATCTTAATTCAGGTAAGCTTTCGGCTAATGAACTATCTCGGGGCCGAGCCCACGAGGTATCAATTTGGGTACCATACCATTTTGATCGATATGGAGTTTATTCTGGAGTATGCCTCTTAGAGAGGCTGTGAGGAAATACACAGTCAAATATATGAGCCATTTATTTTTACCACGAAGGCACAAAGTCGCGAAGACACACGAAGTTTAATAAAATCATGCAAATCCACTTCGTGAATCTTCGAGTCCTCGTGGCTTCGTGGTGAATTTTATAATTCTCAATAAGTATTGATACGTTATTTTCTCATAGCCTCTCAAAGGAGCACTTTTATCCTTTCCGACTCAAAGGGTCGGGGAATTATAGCACTCATAAATTAATGTTTTGCACCGTTTGTGTAGCCGTTACCGTTTGTTGGGTGAACCTGTTTTTTAGGAGAGTTTTGGCTTTGCCCGATTTTTGAATAGCTAAATTGAGTTTCATCCGGTAATGAGTAATGATTGTTATAATCATCGCTTGAATCCAGCCTGTTTTTCTTTTCGAAATTCTCATCGGCAGAACAGTTCACACGCTGCCGTAATTCGCGGATAATTCCCTCAATGACGTGCACCTGGCTTTGAAGCTCTTCCGCGGTGGCTGCATTTTTTTCTGCGGTGCCGGCTGTTTGATCTGCATTTCGTGAGATATCACCAATGGCCTGTTTTAAATCTTCAAGATTATCTGCCTGGCTCCCGGTAGCTTCGTGGACTTCATTCATCCATTCCATCAGATGACTCACCTGACCGGTAATCTCTTCTGAAATACTTTTGCCCTGCTCTGCTTTCACCGAGTTATCTTCGATAAGTACTGCAATATCACTTGCCGCTTTAGCCGTTTTTTGGGCCAAAACCCGCACTTCATCAGTCACCACCGCGAATCCTTTTCCGGCTTCCCCGGCACGTGCTGCTTCTACTGCCGCATTAAGAGCAAGCAGATTTGTCTGAGATGCAATGCTGTCAATCGTTTTAATGATAGATGTGATATTGTCACTGGATGCTTTCAGATCCTTCATCGATTGATTCATCCGTTCAGAATTATCTGTCACTCGAACAACCTGGTTCCTCGCCGATGAGGTTTTCTCATTCAACTGCTGAATTTGCCGGTTCATTTCATCAATACTGCTGTTTGATGCCGATACGGCCTCACTGCTGCTGGATGCCGTAAGGGCAAGTTCCTGTCCGGATTCGGAGATCTCATCTGCGGCGTCGCTGGTATACTGTACCGATTCATTCAGGTGATCGATCATGCTGTAAACTGCCGCATTTTTCAAAAACTCACGGGTTAAATTTACAATGATACTGCTGTAAACAAGCATTGCCACAATCACAAACCCTGCATGAATAGCTACGATATCCCATCCACAACCGTAATCAAATATCATAATGGGTGTGCCTGCAACAGATAGTTCAGCATCCTGAGCCATATTAAAAATCGCATGGTGCAATGCAGTTGTTACTGTTGCGGCAAGAACTGGTGAGATATCTTTATAGCGAATCAGGAATGCGAGAGAGATAAAAATATGAAAATGCATTTCGATCTGTCCCAAATGCTGCTGAATAAACAGCATGGAAAACGCCATAAACGAAGCTCCGATTGTAATCCGACTCATTAAAGTGCCCGGATTGAAACTGAATACCATGTAGGCAATTCCATATATCAATCCGCCTCCCATGAAACCCAGCAGATACGTGCTGTAACTAAATGCCATCACGGTGGTTGCAACGGCCCAGTGAACAAGCAGCAATTTTAGCATGAACCGATCGGTTTCTACATAACTGGTTTGAAGTTGTTGCTCCACAGCTGGGGATAAATCATTCCTGAAAGATGGAAAGAAGCGTGAAAATGAGCTGTACTCTGACATGATTTTAATCCTATACGATTCGTTAAATTTTATACAGAAGTTTTTTCTTTTGCATTGAGAATTGCGTTTAACAGAACCTCTCTGCTGCTTCCATTTCTCAATACTTCGGCAATCTGCCAACCGCCATTATGTCTTTTTAAAATGTAAAAATGGTCGGTGTGAGTAATCAGCCGATTTTCCTGTCGATTATTCGTAACACGGGCTGAAAATTCCTTCAATATTTGATCAAGCCTCTCCTTACCGGGATGTACACCCCGTATAGAGTTCGAGAAAAGTTTTGAATAATTGTCAGCCTCTCTACTGCCCGTTTTTCCTGAGAGATCCACTTCAACAAATATGCCGCCGGCCTTCAGACCGGTATTCTGAATTTCATCTGATTCAAGAACTTCAGAGAGTTTTAAAAGTGAAGTAGGACAGATAGAAGCGCAGCCCACAAAACCAAAAAACAGAACCTCAACCTCATTATCAGACGACTCCAAAAACGTAAATTCTGATATAGCAGTAGATTTCACTGGATGGGAATCATCCAAATATCTACCGCCTACAACCAATATGAATGGAAGTAAGATGAGAACACCCAATAAAATAACAGAGCCAACGCCATTCATAAGTATAACAGCCAATGATTATTCCCATATACTTATCGTCTTTTTTACATCCCTCTTAATTCAATTCATGTCCCGGAGAAATGAATAACAGATTATGATTTATGTATTTAAATTCAATGTGAGGCGCTCTTCACCATAATTCATATCATCATGTACGACAATGAATTAAGGGTTATAAAAACAGGTTTCTTCGCCATGGAGAGATAATTCCTGATAAACTCTCAAACACAGAAGGGCATATTTTTATTAAGGATAGGATAACTAAATTTGCGCGTGGTTATCCAAAAAAAAAAGCGCAGACCGTAAGATCTGCGCTTTTAATAGGGTTTGTATTCACAAAACATCGGGTTACACCCGCCTTCGACCACCAATCACATCAATTAAAATTGAAATGACGGCAATCACGAGAAGTATGTGAATCAATCCACCGAGAGAATACCCGATAAATCCAATTAGCCAGCCTATGACCATGATGACAGCGATTAAATATAATAATGATCTCATAATAGAATTCTCCGTTTTGGTTGAATTTAAAAATTGAGACTACTCAGAATTAACGTTAATGATTACAGGTCGTCGTAACGATCCTGCAGGCGATTAGTCCAGTCATTGAATCTTGAGGATACATCATCGTACAGATTTTCGGTCTCTGATTTAACTGAGTCCCAGGTATCTTCAGAAGCATCCCTCACATCGTCAAGTGCCCGCTCAACATCTGATCGATCATCGGTGAGTTCATCACGTGCCTCCTCGAGTTCATCGGAAGCATCATCTCCGGCCTCTTCAATTCTGGAGTTCAGATCATCGATACGGTCATCCAGATCATCTCTTAAATCTTCGAGATTAGAAACAAGCTCCTCCCGCTCTTCTTCAAAATTTGAACTGGTCTCCCGATCCCTGTCGCCGCACTGAATAAACAGCAGAGATGCGACAAGTAAAAAGAGCACAGTGGTGGTTATATTTATGAATTTATTAAACATTATTATATCGTATTTTTTAGTGATTACAGTTTTAATGAATTAAAAATATCAGGAGTCTTTCATGCCTTCAATTTCATCTATAACTTCTTGTCTTGTTTTGCCAAGTTTTTTCTGAAGCTTTCCCACAAGCTGATCTTCCTTGCCTTCCGCATAGGTCAGATCATCATCTGTAAGATCCCCATATTTTTCTTTCAGTTTCCCCTTTACTTCGTTCCAGTTACCTTTAATTCTCAGATTACTCATGACTGTCTCCTAATTATTGATGGTTTATTTTTAATTGTTGATTACTTCAGTGGTATATATTTACCCTGAAATAGAATGTTCCCCAAACCATTTCATCTCAGCGTGATACACTTAAATAACAAAAAAGCTAATCAATATCATAGTCACTAAATCAAACTATCGTTAACCTAATCATGTATTTTGATAACTGAAATATTGGCGAATAAAGAATTCTAAGGTAGATTCTACTTCAGGTTTGAATTTTTTTGTAGTAGTTTTCACTACACGTAATACCTGACTCAAGAATATATTTTAAAGTATGTTATAATTTTTTAATCACATGAATTATCATATCAAAACTGCCCAAATAGATAAGCTTGAATAATTAAATTAATAAGCGTGACTCTCATCTGTTCTGTTTTCATGGATTATAAGGGATAGAAACCAGCCCAGATTCGGAGCGGCATATCCGTAGCTGCAGAGGTGCTCAGAGTGAATCTCTGGGGTGCAAGGAGACCGAGTTTAAAAGAAGCGTCTTAAGTGCGGCATAATTCGAACTCTGAATTCATTGAAATACGTTCCGGATAAAAATGGGTTCGTTGTCTTGCAAGATTACCGATATATCGCACCTACGCCGCTACCATTTTTCATGCTCGTTCTTTAACCCAAGGCCACCGCTGCACGGTGACTTTGGGCTACGGATATGACGCACCTAAGGTGCTTGGTTATTAGCCTTTGACACAGATATATTCACTTACCGTTTTTTAGGCAACCCATCGTAAAGAGTTATTTTTAGATTACAAATTATTCGATTCAATGAATGGCATTCACCTTTTCAGGGATGAAACCAGCCTCGTATCGGGGTGGTATCCTTTGAACTCCGAATTAAATCTCAGTCATAAAATTCAAACAAATAGAACGACTCAAATTCAGGCCAACTTACCTTTTTTAAGACTATGAGTGGGCTTTGAATAAACAGGGAATTTGTTCAATGTCAAGGCCAAAGTGAGGTTGAAACTGCAGCATATAGCCGGTATTTAAGGATTTTAACCAATCGATAACGCCAACACTGGGCAAAAGACCGGTTTTGTAAAACCCTCTATGAATGTATCCCGAAACTCCCTTAGGGCGCGATAGGATGGGTATGTGGATGGGTCAGAAAGACTGGCAGCACTGAATGTACAAGAAGCCTTTACTTACTTAAATACAATTTCTTTGGTAATCAATTTTTTCACAGGACACATCCTGAAGAATTAGAAATGAATATTAATCGAGCTGAGGTTTACTGTATAAATTTAACGAAAAAAATACGGCAGGGACGGTTCAACATCCCTGCCGTAACGTCTGTGTTACCCTAACTTAGAATTGTGAAAAGTCGTCTGCTATGGATGCATTCTGATTTGATGATCCACTGCCTGGACGCTGGTTGCGTTTTTTATTTTCGTAAAAATCTCCTGTTTCTCCGGAGTTCCAGTTAAAATCATCCGCATCGTAGTTTTCCCCATGGAAATCATTGGCGTGATCAAGCGAACCCTTGCTATTCATATTTCCACCAATGATAACCCGAAGACCATCTACCATTCGCTCGAGTTCCGCACCGAGCGATGAGAGCTCCTCAGATGCACTTGCTGTCTCTTCGGAATTTGCGGCGTTTGATTGAACCACTTTATCCATTTCTGACATGGCGATGCTTACCTGGTTAATCCCCTCGGTTTGTTCACTGGAGGCAGCCGCAATTTCTGAAATCAACGTTTCAATAGCATCCGTACTTTCATTTATGCTCTTAAGTTGTAATGCTACTTCGTCGGCCACAGCCACCCCATTTTTAGCATTTTCCTGGGATTTCTCGATAAGTGTTGATGTATTCTGTGCCGCTTCTGCACTTCTTTGAGCCAGGTTTCGAACCTCTTCAGCCACCACAGCAAATCCTTTACCAGCCTCTCCTGCGCGGGCAGCTTCTACTGCTGCATTGAGCGCCAATAAATTGGTTTGAAACGCGATTTCATCGATGGTTTTTACAATCTTGGATGTTTCATTGGAAGATTCCATGATTTCATTGATTGCAGAGCTCATACGTTTCATCGAATCTACTCCTTTACCAACAATCTGAGAACTATCCTTCACCGACCGATTGGCCTGATTTGCATTCGCAGAATTTTGTTTTGTCTGAGCCGCTATTTGTTCCAGTGACGAGCTTGTCTGCTCCAAACTTGCCGCCTGTTCACTGGACCCCTCAGCAAGTGTCTGACTTGATGACGATACTTCTGTTGAAGCAGATGAAACCTGTTCACTGGCAGCAGATAAACTGTCAATAGCGGCTTGAAGCGGTTTGGTGATACTGGTTTTAACCAAAAGCACAATAATAAATCCTGCAGCAAGCAGAATAAATGCCGACACCATAATGATTTGCCATAAGACCGTGCGAACTTCCGCCAGTGCTATGCTTTCATTTGCTTCTGTAATCATCCCCCATCCAAGCAGCGGAATATAGTTATAGCTTCCAATTACAGATTGTCCTGCGGCATTCGCATATCGCCCGTGACCACTTGTTTCTCTGCTTATATTTTCTGCGGCACGTGTGCTTATGCTCTCTCCCGCACCCTGAAGAGATTGAGCTGACGTCACTGCCTCCCCGTCTCTGTTAATAATATAGAGCTCCGTTCCTTCCGCAAGCTGTATATCAGCCAGTGTTTCAGTTAATATATCAAGCCTTACAGCTGCACGAACCACACCGATGATCTGCCCATTATTCCGGACCGGAATAACTACGTTACTCACACGGTTTCCGGTTGCTCGCGAAACAAGAGGTTGCGAAAATACATCCTCTCCCCGGATGGCTTCCTGAAACCATGCCCGGTCGCCAACCTGGAACTGAGCCGCTTCTTCTGATGTCAGTACGGTTGCAGAACCGTCAAAACTTACCCCTACAACACCGTTACCGTTTGTGTCCACAAAATAGATTGTGTCATAGTGACCATTATTGGCAGCAAGCCGTTCCAGGATATGTGACAGCCGCTCTTCATCAACTTGTTCCGCTGCATCCAGTGAAGCTACTAAACGTATCTCATCCTGACGAGCATCCAGCCATTCCAGGAAAATGTCTGTATTTGCGGTGCCTGTTGCAACCAGCCGGTCCTGAACACCCTCCGTAAATGAAGAATTAAATACCGAATACACGATCCCTGTTGTCGTAACAATAGCTATTAAAAAAAGCGAAAGCATCGCGATTGTCATCCTTTGCCCTATGCTTGAAGAACTCCATAATTGTTTAACCGAATCCATCCTATATCACCTAAATGTTTATTAGTAGTTGTGTATTTATGTGACTTCTGTCACCACTGACGCATACTGATATTATATTTATGCCAAAGCTAAACCCGGCGGGGCAACCTGAGTATTCATTAAAAGTTCAGCTATAGTCACTTTCTGTTTCTCGACCGTTTTGAATTAAACTTTAAGATTTTCTAATCATATTTCGGGTAGTACATCAAGACAGATTAGAAATTGAAATTTGCAATCTGAATATGAAATTCCGTGCAGCAAACTCTTATTTTTCAATGGTATCCTTTTAAAGAAATGGTTAAGTGGTTTTTTTACCTATGAGTTGCAGAACGAATCATTTCAGGCTGGAGATTATGGCTACTTGAACCTTTCCTTACTGTCCCCATAAAAAATTGGGTGTGGCATAAATATGAGATGTTCAATAAATCTAACTTATTTAGTATCCTAATTACTTATTTATCAATAGATTAGGCAGATAATAACAATGCAGGATCACTGTAGAATGGGCGTTGTAATTTTGTGACCAACAAAAAGGCCTGGTTTGACTGAAATTTAAAATTTACAGCATCATAATTTTATAGATGATTGAATAATTTAAGAATTACGATTTTTTGGAATAGGTATAACTATCAAATCACCCCATATTCCAACTACGTAATTCCGCCTATCTTTTTCGAATCAGAATCAATACTCTGGTTTTTTGAAGCGTATTTTAACGTAGACATTATTACTAAAGAAAGTTTTTATTACATACTGCAGGTATAATACCCATCCCGAAACTCTATTTATTAAAATTTTCTAATTTTATTTCTCCTTTCTCTTATGGCTTACCGGAATTATGCCGAAAACAAGTAATAGTTCAATCAGGTATAATTTCATATTAATACGTGGCTTACATCATCATTTTTATGCTCCTGCTCCCTGTAGCGGATTTATCCTCACTGAATAGTGAATATTCGGTACAAAATGAGTATCCCGGACAGGAGTCACCCTACTACTTGCTCGATTTAAACGACCAGGGTTTTCAAACAATACCAAAGACAGAGGCATCGGTGGATAGTTTGCTACGTCTTGGATTTGATCAAAGAGACAGAGATTCCCGCCTCTCTTTTGAAGTTGCCAGGCAGGCTCTTTCCATCGCGTATGATATCGACTATAAAGAAGGGATGGCCGGCTCACACAACCTGATCGGAATAAAATATATCGATTTTGGCGACCATGAACTGGCACATCAAAATTATCTTCTGGCACTCGCCATTGAAGAAAAGCTGGGGAATGACAGCGAAATCGCCAATATTCTGAACAATCTGTCCAGAATATATGTGGAACAAGGAAATTTTGATGAAGCTGTAAAGTATCTTGAAGCAAGTATTGAGCGTTGGAATGCCGTCGGGGAAAATCGGCGTGTTCTCTCCACAACAAACAATCTTGGGGTGATCTACCGAAGAGAGGGAAACTACGACCGTGCACTGGATTATTTTTGGGAAACCGTCAATCGAACAATTGAGCAGCCGGAACCCGATAGTCTGCTTTATATTGTTGCTACACTGAATATTGGCAATACCTATCGGAACAAGGGAGATCTTCAGCGTGCAAAAATTCATCTTTTTGCAGCAAGGGATTTTATAGTACGAAATGAATATAAATCTCATCAGATCTTTACAGATCTTGTATTAGGTGAGCTCTACAAAGACCTCGGTGAGTACGATTATGCACTTGCTTACGCATCTACAGCATTTGAACTTGCCCGTGAGGAAAATTACCGCGAAAACCTTAAAGATGCCCACCTTCTTCTTGCACAAATTTATGAGGATACCGAAAATTATCAATCCGCTTTTGATCATTTTAAACAGTATCACCAGATTCATGATACGCTCCAGACCATGCAGCGGGGTGAGCGTATTGAAGAGATGCAGGTGCGTTTTGATATTGAAAAAAAGGACCGGGAAATCGATCTGCTGAATAAAGAAGCCGCACTTCAGGAAGCGAGGATTGCTCAACAACAGCAATCCCGAACATTTTTGATTTTCGGGATGATCCTTCTGCTCATCATTGTGGTTCTGCTCTATCGTGCAAATCTTCAGCGTAAAAAGAATAACAGAGAGTTAAATCAGAGTCGTCTTGAGATTCAGAAGCAAAACATAAAGTTATGTAACCTGAATAAAGAAAAAGATGAATTTATGAGTGTTGCTGCACACGATCTCCGAAATCCCATTACATCGATTTCTATGGCTGCGGACCTTATTTCTAGTTCACCCGAAATAGACCGCAATACCGTACATGAATACACAGGAATGATTAAGGTCTCGGCTAACCGAATGCTGACACTCATCAACAGCCTTCTTGATATACAGTCCATTTCAGCAAGCAGGGGTGGGAACAATAAGGTCCGGGAAGTTAATATGAATACACTGGTTGAAGAGTCCGTTCAGCATTTTCACCGTCCCGCATCCAGTAAGGAAATTGAGCTCAAATTAATACTGCAACGTGAACTAACGGAAATCATGGGCGATCCGGATAATATTCTTCGGATATTAGATAACCTTATTTCGAATGCGATAAAATACTCACCAGCCAAGACATCAGTCTCCATCGTTACGGAACAGAAAGGTAGACACGTTCGGATATCTGTCAGAGATCAGGGTCCCGGGATCACACCGGAAGATCAGCAGAAGTTATTTGGTAAGTTTACAAGGTTATCAAACAGGCCTACCGGTAACGAATCTTCAACCGGGCTTGGGCTTTTTATCGTTAAGAAAATCGCGGAATCTATGGACGGAAAAGTCTGGTGTGAAAGTGAACAGGGCTGTGGATCTGTCTTTTTCGTGGAACTGCCACTCAATCAAAATTCCAGGCAACACGATGCCCGTTCACGACGAAAAAAAGTGACTGCGAAGCTTTAATACCTCAGTTCGATTCATAAATAAGGAGGTTCTGCAACCCCTAAGTTTTTTACCACGAGGTCACGAAAACACGAAGGTATCACGAAGATTATTCAATTGATTTTTAAACTCGTTGTGATCCTTCGAGTCCTTATTCATCGTGAAATGAACTACCTCCGGGCAGAGCCCACAAGGTATCAACTTGAATCCCATAACTTTTTTTAATCGATATGGAGATTATTCTGGAGTGTCCCCCTTCGAAGGGGCAATGGGGGATGACTTGTAGAGTTTTGAGCCCATAAAAATTGTTAATTTGCTTGAATCAACGCCTACTCGATCATCCCCCAGCTCTCCCGACAGCTGTCGGGATCGCTTCCCCCTTAAAAGGGGGACTTTTATCTTTTTCCGACTCAGAGAGTCGGGGAATTAAACCACTTATGATTAAAAACAATTCCCCATAAAATTCATTGAAAGCAGGTTTTACGCTTTAAATACCTGTTTTCCATTTTGAGAGGCTTCCTTCATCGCGTTTCGCGTGTCGATAATGCAATCCGACCATTTCGCAAGTTCACGGTAGTTGGTCTCATTATGGTTCGTAGCGATGACAACCGCATCATACGATTTGATCCTCTCTTCACTCCACTCTTCGGATTCTTTGCCCGCATATTCCGCATGTTCTCTTGTAGGTTTGATGACCGGAATATATGGGTCATAATAGGACACTTCTGCTCCCATCTCTTCGTAGAGTTCCATCAGTTTATAGGTAGGTGATTCACGATCGTCATCTACATTCGGTTTGTAAGCAAGTCCGATCAGCAGAACTTTGCTCCCGTTGAGTGCTTTTTTCTTCGTATTCAGAGCTTCGAGCGTTCGCTGAATAACGTATTTTGGCATATTTGTGTTGATCTCACCTGCAAGCTCAATAAAACGCGTGGGTTGATTCACTTCACGTGCTTTCCAGGTCAGGTAAAACGGATCAATCGGAATACAGTGACCGCCAAGACCGGGACCCGGTGTAAATTTCATAAAACCGAACGGTTTTGTGCCGGCGGCATCCAGAACCTCGTGAACGTCAATTCCCATCGCCGCATAAATGACTTTCAGCTCATTCACCATCGCGATATTCACTGAGCGAAATATGTTTTCAGTCAGTTTTACGGCTTCTGCAGTTTTTGTATCGCTTACCGGTACGGTTTGAACGATAGCCGTATCGTAAAGTGCACATGCCAGCATCAGGGCATCGTTACCGTGGCCGCCCACAACTTTAGGTATTTTTGAAGTGTTGAAATCAGGATTTCCGGGATCTTCCCGCTCCGGACTGTAGGCGACGTAAAAATCTTCCCCGGCTTTCAGTCCGCTTCCTTTCTCCAGAATTGGAATAATCAGATCTTCCGTGGTTCCCGGATAGGTTGTTGATTCGAGAATTACAAGCTGATCTTTTCTAAGCTGTTCAGATACGGTTTTTGTGGTCTCTTCCACATACGTCATATCCGGCTCCCGGTGGTGATTAAGCGGGGTAGGCACACACATCAACAGAGCGTCGGCTTCATCGAGCCGTTCAAAATTTGATGTTGCTTCGCAGATATCGCTGTTTGCCAGTTTCTCCATCATCTCTTTCCCAAGATGTTTGATATATGGCTTTCCGGAATTGATGTTATCCACCTTATCCTGGTCAATATCATATCCGATAACCGGCATTCCTTTTTTGTGAAACGTCCACATCAGAGGCAGCCCGACATACCCCAAACCAATGATTCCAACTTTAAATGTTTTTTTGTTAATCCGGTCCAGCTGGTCTGATAAACTCATTTAATGAAATTTTAGTAATTAAATAGTATTTCTATACTCACATCATTTTACGTGCTGAATATAAGCTATTTAGATGCATATAGAAACAGGATTTTGTTTGGAAACAGGGCTTGGAAGATCATCTGTAAAAGTGAGATGTGAAAAGTCAAAAGTGAGAAGTGAGAAATGAGAAGTGAGAAGCTATCAATCCCTGAATTTACTAACCTTTGAGTTTTCGTGTCTTCGCGGTAAAAAAACACTTGATGTTTTTAGGCCCTGAATTCTGAATTTTTTTCAGAATTTAAGTTGGAGAACATAAGGCTGAGCAACTCAACCAGATTCTACTCCAGAAGTTCGGGTTTCTCTTTTTCGAGCCGCTGAAAGACCGCTTTTACGGACTGTGACTGATTTTTAGGGAGGATGAGAATAGCATCATCCTTTTCTACAACAACCATATCCTCAAGGCCGATAATTTCCACATGTTTGTTACTGAATACAAGATTGGTACCCTGTACCACGGAACTTGTATCATCGGATGAGAAATAGTCATAAAGAGATTCATACGATCCCAGGTCAGACCACCCGAAATCAGACGGCACAACACGGATATTTTCAGACTTCTCCATCACAGCATAATCAATCGATTCGGATGGGATCAATGCCGACTCCTCACTTGGCAGCACACTGCCGGACCTGCGGCTAAATGCTTTTTCAGCAGCATGGTAAATATCAGGCCGGTGCTTCTTCAGTTCGTTCAGGTACACGCCTGCTTTCATGCAAAATATTCCGCTGTTCCAGAGAAATCTCCCCTCCAGCAGATAGTTTTTTGCCGTTACGACGTTCGGTTTCTCCTTGAACGAGAGTACGGTCTCCCCTTCGTACTCAATATAACCGTAGCCGGTTTCCGGACGGGTTGGTTTTAGTCCGAAAGTAACAAGTGCACCCTCCGATGCAAGTTCAAAGGCACGATTGACAGCACGTTCGTAAGCTGCCAGATCATCAATAATGTGATCGGCCGGTGTGACCAGCATCAGATCATCATTTGCACATGCAAATGCGCCAAAAGCAACAGCCGCAGCTGTATTCCGTGCTTCCGACTCGATTACATATTCATCGGCAGACAGTTCAGCATCAGAGAGGTTTTCCCTGGATAATTTCGAATTTCCTTCGTTGCATACCACCACAAGCCGATCCGTAAGCGGCACATTTCGCAGAGCCGAAAGCTGAAATAGTGTGCGGTCCCCAAATATGGGTACATATTGTTTTGGCCTCGATTTTTTGGAAAGCGGCCACAGCCTGCTGCCTACCCCGCCGGTTAACAAGATATTTACTCTGTTCATATAAACGTACTTATTCAATCAGCTTTTTATCTTCTTCGACCATTTCCTTAATTAAATCGTCGACTGAATAGGTGGGTTCCCAGCCAAGCTTTTCTTTTGCTTTGCTTGGATCGCCGATCAGCAGGTCAACTTCTGTGGGCCGGAAATAGGTTGGATCCACTTCTACTAAAATATTACCTGTATTTTTGTTAATACCGGTTTCATTCACCCCTTCTCCTTTCCACTCCAGCTCAATCCCGGCATGATGAAATGATCGTTCACAAAATTCCCGTACAGTTGTAGTTTTACCGGTAGCAAGCACATAATCTTCCGGCACATCCTGCTGAAGCATTCTCCACATCCCCTCTACATAATCTTTGGCATGTCCCCAGTCTCTTTTCGCGTTGAGATTTCCAAGGAATAGTTTCGGTTGTTCACCTGCCGCTATCCGTACAGCTGCGCGGGTGATTTTTCGTGTAACAAATGTTTCTCCCCTGTTGGGTGATTCGTGGTTAAACAGAATACCGTTCACGGCAAACATGTCATACGCTTCCCGATAGTTCACACAGATCCAGAATGCGTATAGTTTTGCGACTCCGTAAGGCGACCTTGGATAAAACGGTGTTTTTTCAGTTTGCGGAACTTCCTGGACTTTGCCGTACAGCTCACTTGTGGATGCCTGGTAAAATTTGGTCTTTTTTGTCATTCCGAGAATACGGATCGCTTCCAGGATTCTCAGCGTTCCAAGTGCATCACTGTTTGCCGTGTATTCCGGTGCTTCAAAGGATACCTGAACATGACTCTGGGCAGCGAGATTATAAATTTCATCCGGCTGAACCTCCTGTATAATACGTATCAGGTTTGTGGCATCGGTGAGATCACCGTAGTGCATGTAGAACGGCAACCCTTTAAAATGCGGGTCGGTGTAGAGATGGTCTACCCTGCCTGTGTTGAAGGAACTGGATCTTCTCTTAATACCATGAACTTCATATCCTTTATCCAGAAGCAACTCAGCCAGGTACGCTCCATCCTGACCTGTAATTCCGGTAATCAGTGCCGTCTTATTTTTTGAACTCAAAATAGCTGTATATTTTAGCGTTAGTTATATGGTTATAATCACTTATCGTCAAATTTCGAAAAGAATAAAGAATATAGAGTTGATTTTGAAAAGTTACAGCGATATATCGATTAGAATATATTATGTTTTACCTGTTCGAAATCATGAGAAAAAGCTTTATTAAAAAAATAGAGGGGCAAACAATCCTCACATCTTAACTTCTTTAATTTCATCCCTGTTTTCGAGAAACCACCGGTATGTTTTTTGGATCCCCTCTTTTAAATCGTGAGTATAAGTCCACCCTTCATTTTTCATTCTTGAGACATCCATCAGTTTTCTCGGTGTTCCATCCGGCTTGCTGCTATCCCAGTTGATCTCTCCTTCATGGCCGGTAATTCTCTGAATCGTTTCCGCTAATTCTTTGATTGTGATATCTTTTCCGGTTCCAATATTATAGAGTGATTTTTCAAGATTGTTTTCCATGGCAAAACAGACCGCTTCGGCCAGATCATCCACATATAGAAACTCCCTCATCGGTGTACCTGATCCCCACAAGTTTACCGGGGCATGGCCGTTGGAGGCTGCATCATCAAATTTCCGAATCATGGCCGGAAGCACATGTGATGTCTCCAGGTCAAAATTATCTCTCGGTCCGTACAAATTTGTGGGCATTAGCGAGACATAATTCCGGTCAAACTGACGCCTTAACGCTTCGATAAGCTTGATTCCCGCAATTTTCGCAATCGCGTACCATTGATTGGTCGGTTCCAGGGGGCCTGTCAGCAAGGACTCCTCTTTCAATGGCTGATCAGCCAGTTTGGGATAGATACATGAACTTCCCAGGAAAATAACTTTCCCGACATCATTAGAATGAGAGGCATTTATCAGGTTGTTCTGAATCTGAAGATTTTCGTAGATAAACGGATACGGATAGGTGTCGTTTGCCAAAATCCCGCCAACTTTAGCTGCCGCGATAATCACAACATCCGGTTTTTCAGATCGAATAAACGCTTCGGTAGCTGCCTGATCGGTCAGATCAAGTTCAGAGCTGGTTCGGGAGACGAGATTCGAATAGCCTTCATCCTGAAGCTTAAAGACGATTGCAGAACCGACCATTCCCCTGTGGCCTGCAACATAAATTTTCTTGTTTTTCATATTGTGGTTACGTAAATGCCTTGATTGAGAGATATTTTAAGTGAGAAAATATAAGGAAGAATCTACCGATCGTTAAATAAAATATTTAATGGAATTGTAAGCCAGATATGTGCCCGGTTGGACTGGTGAGAGAAAACTGCGTTTTCGTGGAATCGTTGAGTGAAAACTGCGTTTTCGTTGAATTGTTTTAGTGTGACCCGATTATAGTGTGAAATCAGGAAAGCACGATAGTATTTGCATGGAGCTTATCAATAATGGCGAAGCTTTAATGAAAATCGATATGATATCTAACAAAACTTTACTGAGTGATTATCCGGGAATTGAATGGAAAAAAGTAATGGGGATGCGAGATATTATTTCGCATCACTACTTCGACTGTTTTCAAAACAGTAGATCCTTTATAAAATGAATGGCATTCACCTTTTAAGGAATGAAACCAGCCCCGTTACGGGGCGGGATATCCTTAGGCCCCATGGGAATGCACAGCACTTCCGTGGGGTATGAGGATGCCTCATTAAAAGAAGCACCGTAGTAGGTTCGGCATCATTCAGGCTCTGGAATGAATCAAAAAAAGCTCTCGAAATCAATAAAATAGAGGTTCTACAGGCATTCTTGTGGGTTATTTTTGTCGGCGAAGGAAATCCCCTCTTGAGAGGGGCATGTGAAGACAAATAACCGCCGGCGGCGGAGGATTTGTCAAACGAGGGTGTGTCCCGGAATGCCAGTATTAAGTAACAAGATGAACCAAATAGCGAACACACCCCTCGTCAGTCAACAAATCACGACAAGTCGTGTTTTTGACTAACTTTTCCCCTCTCAAGAGGGGATTCCGTTGCTACTACTTTTGATTTACCCACAAGAATGCCTGTAGAACCAAAATAGATTGTAGGTAAAGATGGGTTGGTCGTCTTGCAAGGGTCTGTATATATCGCACCTACGGCGCTCCCATATTTCATGCTCGCTCTTCACCCAAGGCCACCGCTGCGCAGTGACCCTGGGCTACGGTTATGACGCACCGATGGTGCTTGGGTCGTGTAAATGATAATACGTCGGGTAAAACCCGAAATGTTTTCCATGGCAGCTGAGCATTTTTATCTGAACTTCCATTGAAATATGGAAATCCCGATGCATCGTGGCGAGGTTCTTATGGTGCTTTCGCATGTCAAAGCACTAAGTTTATGCACTTTTCCACAGATCTATGTACAAACAAATTTTCAGGCCAAACATCGTTCAACATTATTTTTGAGTTTCAGATTATTCGATACAAAGGATGGAATTACCCTTTTTAAAGGTATAAACCAGCCCCGTTTCGGAGCGGCATATCCGTAGGCCCCATGGGAATGCGCAGCATTTCCGTGGGGCATGAAGATGCCCCATCAAAAGTATCACCGTAGGTGTGTCATCATTCGATCTCTGAATTCCGTTCCAGTCATAGAGTCCAAAGGAACCAAAAATGACATCAGAAAGCGGGGTAAAATGGATGGCAAAAAAGGAAACGTATCCCGCTACAAAAATAATAGAGATAGAACTACAATGCTTAGTTTAAAAAGTTTTGAGATAGATTTTAAAGATGTTGCGGAAGTTGAGATAAGTTCACCGAGCAATCGCAAGACCCTGTTGAAGATCTTAGTCTAAAATTAAAACTCAGCGAAACTCCGCGTAATACTTTGCGCAACTCTGCGAGTATAAATATCACGGATTCACTCAATTCGCCATCAACACAATATCAACAATCTCGCCGGGCGTAAAGGTGAGCTCTTCTAAATTTTGATCAAGCGCAATCTGTACCGGCAGTCCGCTTTCATAAATGGCTCCCGGTCTCTGCAGATGTTGTTCAATCAGACGCATGTGCCCTCCCAGCCGGGTGATATGTGACCGCACAAAATCACGGCCCGGTTTGCGTGTGCGAATTTCAACTTCCATCCCCACTTCGGGCTCAACCGTGAACGGCTGACGAATATATCCCACAATATAGGCCGGTTCTTTTTCTTCAATTTTGAGAATCGGTACACCTGCATCCACATATTCTCCGGACCGATGGTAAATAAGACTAACAACCCCATTCCCGGGTGCATAGATTCTTCTCGGCTCCAGCTCACGTTCGAGGGATTCAATCCTTCGATTTTGCATTTCAATAGATGCTGCCATCGGGTTACGGTCGGTTTGCGTGCTATACTCCCCAAACTCCCGGATCTCCTGAAGCGACTCCGCGATGTCCTCGATCAGAAGCTCGGTTTGTTCAACACGGGTTTCATCGGTCTCCATTTGCAGAAGAGCCAGTTCATACTCCTGCTCGGATGACAGGCCGCGCTCGTACAGCTGTTCAATTCGGTTAAAATCGGCGGCAGACTGGCGATACTGAAGCTGTGCCTCGGCAAGCTGAATGCGCTGCTGCATCATATCAACTCTGAGATCCTGAACGTTCAGGCGATTTCGCTCCTCATCGATTACAGGCTCCAGGCTCTGACGAATATATTCCACTTCACTCCGGAGTACTTCTATTTGTGCTTCAGCACGGATAGGGTCTGTGGTGATAATCTCCCCGAGAAAATCGCCCTCTCGTACTTCATCAAACTCCAAAAATGAAAAACCCGCCAGCCGCCCTCTCGCAGGGCTGGATACAGTTCGGGTATCTGCAACTACCTCGCCGATCGCACCGGGAGATTGAACCCGATCTTCCCATAAAAAGTATACTGCTGTGGATACACACAAAAAGACGATCAGAGGTAAAAATCGCACCCTGATTTCTCGTAACCGCTGTTTCCAGGGAATCGGTATCGGCTCGTACTGCTGCTTTCTCATCTCTAAATCTCCGATTCATCTTCTGCCCTCAGGCTGCTCACCTGTGAGACGCCTTCAAACTTTTTTACTTCATCCAGAAGCTCGTCCACCCTGTCGGGATCACGCAAACGCAGCCGGTACGACAAATGTGCGGTTTCAAGATTCCCTCCCGAACTTTGGGATGCGAGCTTTAAATTTATCGCGTGACGCTTCAGAAAACTTTCAAACTGTTTGATACGGGAGATCGGCTGGCTCCAGTTCAGGTTCAGAATCAGATCATACCGCTGCCGGGATCCAAAATTTGTATACCAGATATAGGTTAGCGCCACCGATACAATTCCGGTTCCCATAATCGCCGTCGTAAATTTTTGCGTGCCGCACGACATCCCGATCACAATCAGCGACAGGATATAGACCGTATCAAGTGTATCGCGAAGAATATTCCGAAAACGGACAATCGCAAACACAGCCAGCAGACTAAATGCGGTTACAAGGTTGTTATCGAGAACCATCATCACAAGAGCTACCGTTATCGGGATGATAATCAGCGAGCTGACAAACGTTCTCGAGTAGGAAAGGCCGGTGTGCGTAAACATATAGACCCACGCCAGAAGCTGACCGCACAGAAATGCGAGAAGCAGCCCCATCAGCAGGGTTGTCAGGTCCGTGGGCAGCGGAGCCGTATCTCCAAAGTATAGCCAGTCTTGCATCAGGTCACGTTTATTTATTGTAAATGATTTAATTTTTCCGACCATCCAGGCCGGAAAATATACATGTTTCCCTTAGAACCTTTCGTGGTACATATTTTTGTATTCCTTCTATAAAAGCACAAGTACCTTTTATCAGGAGATTTCTCGACTCCGTTCCGGTATAAATCACCGGAACTCTGCTCGAAATGACAATTATCCGCGTATAATCCGGGAAAGACCGGGGCAGCCGCTGGCTGCCCCGGTCTTTCCTTCACTGAATTCTATTTGTCTTTTCGAGCGAATCCCCGATTGGGCTTTTCCAACGTGGATGAGTCGAGAAATCTCCTAATAACGGATACATAAACGGATTTAAAAAAGACAAAAAATGTTTCCTCATCATAGTCTTCGGATGTTGTAAATTTTTGTTTCCACAATCTTCACACAGCAACCAGCTTTCCCGGACCAATTTTGAGTATACCATCCACATATTTCGCCGCGGAATCCTGACGCAGATCGAAACGCTGGGTCAGTTCACGAAACCAGTCAGGAAATCGGTTTGTGAATTTCAATTCCAGGATGACCTTGTTGCCAAAAACATCAGCGCCATCTTTCATTTCAGTAGCCAGGGAGTAGCCCCGCTCCTGTTTTGTTCGAACATCACGATCAAAAGTAACGCGGACCGAGTTGTTATCTTCCAGCTCGTATGCCTCACGCCTGTACGCCACATGAATTTTAGGCCGGGCATGGATTTGGTTCACCAGGAAACAGAAATGTTCCAGTGCCTCCAGCTCTTTCGGTGTCTGTTTAATCAGGTGCTCCATGATCGGCATCTGCCCTGTCAAAAGTTCCTGAACATACCGTCGTTTAACTTTTGCCCGCTTTTTTGCAATCACCTTATCAAACCGTCGCTTGATTTCAAAAAAGACCGGGGCATCCGGCCCGTTTTCATAATAGCGGATCCGCAGTTTATACCGGTTTCGGTTGCCGTTGATTGTATCCTGGTAGGTCTTCATCGATTGCGAATCGATATACAGACTGTGCACCGGGTACGACAGATCGGGCTGCGTCGCCCCAAACGGGTCAATTGCCAAATAACGCTCCACGAAATGCCGAATTTCAAGCGCTTTATATTCGTGTACCCTGAATTTGATTTCAAAACGCTGTTCTTGTAGCCTGTCTTTCATCCACTTTTTACACTTTTGTAATAATGTGGTAACACTAAGGTAATATATAAAATATGAGATAGCAGACGCAATTCAGAGATTTTTGAATCACTCAGAGTTATACATGAGGCTGGTTTCTTCGAATTCATTTCTATTCAGTGCAGGAATCGTGTTGAGAGAAAACTGTGTTTTCGTGGAACTGTAGAGAATTCACCCGGGTGGGTCGGGACCAGAAATGCACTGGCTGTGTGAATGTGGAGTGTTTGCTGCGCAAACGTTAAGGGAATGGACTCACTGGTCGATATTTTAATTAGAACAATCAACGTTACTTGCAGTGTAATCTAAACGCGAGCAAAATGAGCCTTTACGCCTTGTTGTACTGACTAAATGCTATTCACCATCAACCATATCTACAATGCCCCGTTGTGGCATCTCCTGTCTTTATAAGTAACAGTAGATCTCATATAAAATACATGGCGTTCAATTTTTATGAGATTAACCAGCCCCGCTCCGGGGGCGACATATCCGTAGGCCCCATGGGAATGCAAAGCATTTCCGTGAGGAAAAGAATGCTTAATTGGAAAAGAAGCACAATAGTAGGTGCGGCATAATCGAACTCTGAATTCAATCTCAAACTTAAAATTCAACCTGATTGTCCGAATCGCACTCAATATTTCTCAAGAGATCAGAGATTAACGTAGAAAGTTTTTGCCCGCTGATTGCTTGGCATTCTCAAGATTATTTCAAAGCAATATTTTTCACTCCATCACTCCATCAATCCATCAATCCATCAATCCATCAATCCATCAATCCTTCTAACTTTACACACCCACCCTCTCATTAGCCAATCCCTTTACCACGTCACGTCATTTTGACATAAAAATATCACTCGCAAAACACCCCTGATTTTAGCCCTGAAAATTCCATACCATTTTCAAAATTTCGGGGAGTTGGTACGGACTTGGTATGGACTTGGTACGGAGCTGGCAGTGGCCTGGTTTTTGGTGGTTCGCCCCTATTCAGCATGTCATTTTGGCTGAATAATTTAGGGCTTGAAACGGACCAATGGTTTGCAGAAAATTCACCCGATGGGCCGGTACAGAAATTCACTGGCTGTGTAAATGTAGAGTATTCGCTTTGCGAGTGTTGCGGGGATACCTAATGAGAGATGGGGAGATAGACAGATGGGGAGATGGAATTTTTGAATTGAAAGGTTCGAGGTCCAAATACATATATATTTTTTATTTTTTGAGAAAGCCATTCTCTCTTTCACTCTTTCTCTCCATCACAAAATGAGTCCACTTGTTCAAAAGCTGAAACTGCAAAGCTCACTCGGACGTAGTGCCAGGTCGTTTTATTTACTTTTCCTGTTCAAGTATCTTTAAGACTTTTTTCTGCAGATCAGGAATTTTATTTATAACAACATCCCACACGATATCATAATCTATACCAAAATAACCATGGATAAGCCGATCTCTCATTCCAGCCATCATTCGCCATTCTACTTTTGAATGATTTTTCCGGAACTCATCCGGAATCTGTTTAGAGGCTTCACCAATAATCTCAATACTTCGTACAAATGCCCGTTTCCGGGTCTCATCAGCCAAAAACTGACTCTTATCAAGATCCTGGCTTTCCTTTAATAGATAAGTCGCTTCATCCAGAATATGTGATAAATATTCAGTCGGAATTTGTGACATATTCAACCTCATGTAGAATTTTAGGGGCTAAATAAGGGCTAAGCGATTCTTTCGTCACCAGTTCAACCGGATAGGGAAGAGCTTCATCCAATACAAATGATAGCTGCATAAAATTATCAAATGATTTTTTACCCTGGTCAAACTCAACCAAAATATCGATATCACTATTTGGAGTTTGAGAATTACGGACAAAAGAACCAAACAATCCTATCCTCTTCACGCCAAACTTATTAAACTCAGACCGTAACTGTTGAAGCTTCTGTAAAATATCCTTTTTCTCCAGTATTGCAGTTTCCATTGAGGCTTCGTTTTGTATTCAAAGTAATCATAGAAGATTACACATTTTATATTTAATTAGAAAACGCCTAACCTGGCTTTTCCTGCACAGACTTCAAAGGGGAACACACATCTTACGCTATAGCGTATTCAGCGCTTTGCACAATGGTCAGTATTCTGCATTCGCAGAATGGTGAGTATTCACCCCGATGAGTCGAAACCAGAAATTCACCGGCAGTGTGAATATAAATGTAGAGTATTCGCTTTGCGAATGATGCGGGGATACTTAATGAGAGATGGAGAGATGGAGAGATGGAATTTTCGAACTGAATGGTGAAGAAGCAACAATTTTGATAAACCGGCCTTTTTGCCCCACCCCCGGCCCAATAAAATATTCATAGTCCGCTTAAGGTATTTGGGTTCTGAGAATTCAGTTAATACTTTTTGGATCTACAGGAAAGTTTGTGGGTACTCATAGATTCTTAAGAGCCTGAATTTCCTGCGTAATTCAGTTTGCTGAACCGAAAAGACCAGAAGTTGTAACAAGTGCACACTCTATTGACACGTCATCGCGGACCCTGATCCGCGATCTCCAGTCTTTGCATAAAACAACAGTATATCACTGGCGGAATTTAAAGTTTCGAAGCAGAATGGGAGATGCCGCATCAGAGTGCGGCATGACCGGGAATCTTAATAAACCGCACAAATTTTTTCACCCACAAACTTTCCTGTAGATCCTACTTTTTTGGACAACCTCGGAATTAAACCGCTTTTCCATTAAAGTGCGATTTTCACACGCAACAATCTTTAATTAAAGACATTTTGCTATGTCGGTTTTCATCATTATTTCCATTTGTAAATCATTAATTAAATGCTATAATTGATCAAAATCTTATAAAGAGTGCTTTGCAAAACCAGGGATTTTGTCATAGTTCAAGACCAGAGTGGAATCGGAACCGGAGCGTATGTACAATACGTGAGGATTTCGATTCCGCGATAACACCGAAATTTGACGAAAGCACGGTTTTGCAAAGCACTCTAAAACCAAATCAGCCGTATAAATTGATATGAATTCAGACCGATACGTAATCTCGAGACTGAGTCTTATGATGTTTCTCCAGTTTTTTATCTGGGGTGGATTTTTTGTGGTTATGGGCGTGTATCTGCTCGAAATTTTCCAGGGAGAAGAGGGGTTAAACACTATTATTGGCCAGGCGTATGCCACGCATAATTGGGCGGGACTGCTTGCCCCCGTTCTTGTAGGGCTCTTGGCTGACCGCTACTTCAATGCGGAAAGAGTGAATGCAATCTGCCATATTTTGGGTGCAGGTTTACTCTGGTATGCTGCAGGCGTTACTGATCCGGGAGTATTTATCTGGGTAATGCTTGCCTATTTTATGCTTTACATGCCGACGCTGGCTCTTGTAAACGCCATTTCCTTTGCCAATATCGGTGATCCCGATAAAGAGTTTCCAAAAATACGTGTATGGGGAACGGTTGGTTGGATTCTGTCAGGTTTTATTGTGGCACAAACAGTTCTGGGGTTCGTTGAAATTCCACTTTTAACGGCCATTACCGGGATTGAGAGCAACATTCAGAGTACAAATATTCCACTCTACATGAGTGCTATTATTTCGTTGATCTATGGTGTTTATAGCTTTACTCTTCCGCCAACTCCGCCTTCCGAAAAAGGAAAGAAATTTAGTTTGAAAGAAGCTCTTGGTCTCGATGCTCTGAAACTGCTTACGAACAAAAATTTCGCGGTCTTCTCTATCAGTAGTTTTGCCATTAGTATACCGCTTGCTTTCTACTATGCACGGACAAACGATTTTATTGCTGCCGTTGCTTTTGGTGAACAGTCGGCATCCTTTATGGCAATTGGTCAGATGAGTGAGGTCCTTTTTATGGTGCTCATTCCATTTTTTATTGTCCGTTTGGGAATAAAATGGATGCTGCTGGTTGGAATGTTGGCATGGACCGCCCGCTATTTTCTCTTTGGAGCATTCCCTGATTCTGTCTCATTGATTATCCTGGGTATTGCGCTGCACGGAATCTGTTACGATTTCTTTTTTGTAACCGGACAGCTTTATGTAGATAAAAAAGCTCCCAAAAATCTTCGTGCCAGTGCTCAGGGATTTTTCAATCTGCTGACGTATGGTGCAGGTATGTTAATCGGGAACTACCTGCTTGGATGGTGGGGAGACAGCATTAATCTAGATGGAGCTACCGAGGCCGGCTGGCTTGCCGGTGCCATGCAATTCTGGATGATGCCGGCAATTTTAGCTCTTGGTGTCGCCATCATGTTTTTCCTCTTTTTCTGGGATGATGAGGTGGAGGCTGAGACGCTCGACACAAACGTTTCTCCTCTGCCGGAAACCGGACCAGACTCAGAAGAGATCAGCCCGGGAATGGTTGGCTGACCCGGAGAAATGACGGAGAGACGGAGAGACGGAGTGGAGTTTCTACATTTGAGTGGACATGGAGTTAAGGTATATTGAGGTGTCTAAATTATACAACAACTAATGGGTAAAAAGAAAACACGAAAAAGCTACACCAAACAATACAAGCTTGATGTAATCCAGCAGAGTTACCAGCGGGAAAACATCAGTGAACTGGCTTCTGAGCTTGGAATAAAACCAGCGCTCATCTATAAATGGAGAGCGGCCTATGGGGCCGGATCCACGGAGAGTTTTCCAGGAAAGGGAGTGGAGTCGCTAACTCCCCAGCAAGAAGAACTGCGTCGCTTAAAGAATGAACTGGCGGAGACACGTATGGAGCGT